>CAMDJH010000075.1 GCA_945900455.1 Akkermansia muciniphila | reverse complement strand
AATAATAGGTGAAATCGACGCCCTGTGCATGGGTGGGAAAACGATCCTTGTTATCGTCAAAATACAGGGCGCCAGCGATACCCTGCTGCTTGAGATTTGAAACACATTTGGTTTTCAGAGCCTGCGCCTTTGCCTTCGATAGTGCAGGCAGCAGCATGCCAGCCAGGATGGCGATGATCGCAATGACCACCAGTAATTCAATCAAGGTGAACCCGTTACGAATTGATCTCGACCGGGCTTTGCGGACAAGTTTCATAAGTTGATAGTGAGTTACGTGGGGGGGTGTCGGACGATATTCGGAATTCTTTGGCCGGTTGTGACACTCCCCCGATCAACGGGTAGTTACAAGGGGTTTATCAAAGTGGGAGCCCCTTCGTGACTTCTGTGTGCGGCTTAGACGCTCCGGCGGGACTTCATCACACAAAGATCACAAAGGTCGCAAAGGAGAACGGGATCTCACACCCGGAAGGCACGGAGCGCCCTGAGGTTTGGACATTCTGGGAAGACAAAATGGACGCTCTTCTCACGGCTGAGGCGTACTCCGGAGGCGCGGAGCGCCGTCAGATCGTAGCCCATGGCGTTAGCCGTGGGTTTCCGGGTGCACCGCGCGCAAGCCCCGGAGGGGCGATAGAGAATTTGGCTCAAGGCGCACTCCTCCAGCTCTGTCGCCCCTAACGGGGCTTACGTCTTGTCCGAACGTCATCCCCACGGCTCGCGCCACGGGTTACGACTCACGCAGTGTTCAACCCCTGATCAGGGCACGAGGCATACGGGAAAACGCCTTGACAGCCCCATCTCGAAGCTCAGTTTCAATTCGAATTATCACGCTGACAAAACTGAATCCTGCGGGCTGTGGACCCTCAAAATGCGGTTCACAGCAAACCCGTCGTCTTTTGCTCCTGAGCCGCTGCCTGACTCTCATTCTCGCGTTGCTCCTGTGGAACACCGCGGTGGGCGCTGAGCCGGTCCACAGCTTGCATTGGAGTTTCAAGCCCCTCCAATCGCCTCCAATTCCCCCTACCCAAGACCTTCGTTGGGCGGCAACTCCGGTGGATTGTTTTGTCTTGGAACGTCTCGAAGCAGCGGGATTGACGCCCACTGTCCCGGCGGATCGGCGAAAGTTGGTTCGCCGCGCTAGCTTCGATCTTACCGGCTTGCCTCCTTCGCCGGAGGACGTCGAACGTGTGTTGGCCGACCCATCCCCCGATTGCTTCGAACGCCTCCTTGATCGTCTCCTCGAGTCCGAGCACTTCGGAGAACGCTGGGGTCGACACTGGCTCGATTGGTCGGGCTATGTGGACGTTATCGGAGGCGACAACGATGCCGGCACGGTCAAATTGGGCGAGGGCAAGTGGCGGTATCGGGACTACGTGATCCGCGCATTCAACCGGGACATGCGCTTTGATGAATTTGTCACCGAACAACTTGCCGGTGACGAGACGGTTGATTGGCGCAATGCCTCGGAATTCACGCCGGACATTGTCAACAAGCTCACCGCCACCACATTCCTTCGTCCTGTGGCGGATGACACCGATGAGAATGAATTGAACACGCCTGATGTCCGGCATGGAGTCTGGCAACGAACTGCGGAGGGGGTGGCAAATAATTTGTTAGCACTCACACTTCACTGCGCCAAATGCCACGACCATAAGTACGACCCCATTTCGCAACGGGACTATTACCGTTTTGCAGCGCATTTTGCCCCGGCCTTCAACCCGGAGCGCTGGCTCCAACCGAAGGATCGCAATCTTCCGGATATTTCGACGATTGAGAAAAAGGCGGCGGATCAATTCAATCAGGAAGTCGATGCGGCCGTCGCTCGCGTGGACAAAAGGCGGGCCGAACTTGAAGCCCCCGTGCGGTCGAGTTTGCTCGAAGGGAAACTGGCGAAACTTCCGGCCGAGATTCGGGCTGATCTCAAGTCCGCCCTGCAGACCGCGTCGGAAAAGCGGAGTGAAGTGCAGAAGTATCTGAGCGACAAATTCGAGAAAGACGTCCTCCCCACCCCCGAGCAGATTCGGGCCGCTCTTGGAGAGTCCGTTCGCGCGGAAGTGGCCGCTGCCGAGGAAGAAATTATCCGACTCAACCACTCCAAGAAACGTTGGGGCATATTGCAGGCCGTTTACGATGTGGGGTTGCCCAGTCCGACTCGCATCCTGCGTCGCGGGAATCATCTCAATCCCGGAGACGAGGTCAGCGCCGGATTCTTAACGGCGCTTTGCATGCCGAATTCGGCGGACGACAAGATTCTGAGATCAGATTCTGGAGCGGAATGCGTGGGGGCGACCAGCGGCCGTCGACTCCGTCTTGCTCGATGGCTCTCGGATGGCGCGTCACCCGCATCGGCGCTGATGTCCCGAGTAATGGTTAACCGGATGTGGCAACAGCTCTTTGGCGTCGGGTTGGTCGAAACCAGTGATAACTTCGGCATTGCGGGAGCCCGGCCAAGCCATCCCGAACTCCTTGAATGGCTGGCCAGTCGGTTCATCCAAAGCGGTTGGCGTATCAAACCCATGCTGCGCCTCATTATGACCTCGGCAACCTACCTCCAATCTTCAGCTGCCGTCGATTCACCCGCCACCGATCGGGCGAACGCGGTGGATCCCGATAACCGCTTGCTTTGGAAACAACGCTTGCGTCGTCTCGATGCCGAGGTCATCCGCGACTCGTTGCTGGCGGTTGCGGACTTGCTCGATCCCGCGATTGGGGGGATGGCGATGCCCATCGAATATCGTCCTGACGGGATGATGGTTCTTAAGGGAAGGGCGGGGGCGCCGCCCGCCCAGCCTTCCAGGCGAAGTGTGTATGTGCTCGCGCGGCGCAACTATCCGTTGTCATTTCTCGCTACGTTCGATCAACCGATCATGGTGATAAACTGCGCACGCCGCACGCCGTCCGCAGTCGTTTCACAAGCGTTGACCATGCTGAATGATGCATTTGTCGAAGAGCAGTCGGCGGCCCTGGCTAAACGGGTCGAGCAAGCCACGGCGCACGCCAACCCGGCACAGAAGATCGCTAAGGCTTTCCAATGGGCGTTGTCGCGCCCGCCGGCACCGGATGAAATGCTATGGTGCGAGCAGTTCTTGAGCGGACAGACCTCGCCCGTTACAGACGATGAGCGCGCGAAATCGGTGGCACAGCGACAGGCACTGAGCTTGCTGTGCCAGGCTTTAGTCAATAGCAGTGAATTTCTATACATCGAATGAATGGTGACATCTCCATCTCTGGTTTGAGCTCTCCGATGTCACGGCGCGAACTATTGCGTGTTTCGGGGTTGGGGTTCGGCGCGCTGGCCTGGCATTGCCTGACAGCGGACGAAGAGAAAGGGGTGGCGCGGGCAGGCGGGACTGCCAACCCGTTGATTCCACGGCCGCCGCATCGGCCCGCCAGGGCTCGATCGGTCATCCTGCTCATGCAAAACGGCGGTCCCAGTCAGATGGATCTGTTTGATCCCAAGCCGGAGCTCAAAAAGCGGGAAGGGCAGACGTACGCCGAGAAGGTGGAAATGTTTCAGAAAGGCAGTGAAGCCAACAAACTTCTGGGATCGCCTTTCGTATTTCACCACCGCGGATCCTGCGGGATGGAGATGAGCGAGGTCATTCCTTTCCTGGGCTCTGTCGCGGATGAGCTATGCATGATCCGATCCATGTATACCGAGCATAACAATCACACCGAAGGGTTGGTGATGTTCAATACTGGAAAAATATTTCCCGGCCGACCCGCGCTGGGTTCCTGGGTAAGCTACGGGCTGGGTAGCATCAACCAAAACCTGCCCGCCTATATTGTGCTTCGCGACCCTGAGGGCTACAATACCAGCGGCACTCTCCTATGGCAAAACGGCTGGTTGCCAGCCCAGCATCGGGGGACGGAGATTAACACGCGGGGTGCTCCCCTTTGGAACCTTCAACCCGCTCACCCGGTTGCGCCCGGAGCCCGAGAGGCTCAGCTCGATTTGGTGGCCCGGCTCAACACAAAACACCGTGCCAGTCATCTGCGCGAAAGTGAATTGGAAGCCCGCATTCAAAACTATGAACTCGCCGCCCGCATGCAGCTCGAGGCTGGCGAGCTGCTCGATTTGAAGCGTGAATCAGCGGCCACGCGTAGAATCTATGGCTTGGATAACCCCGTCACGGCTGGCTATGGACTCCGTTGTTTGATGGCTCGTCGCTTGGTGGAATCCGGAGTTCGCTTCGTGCAAGTGTTTCCACCCGTCAAGCCGCAATTTCAGCCCTGGGACTCCCATTCCAACGTCAAGACCGAGCTGGAGAGAATCTGTGCCGCCTGCGATCAGCCAAGCGCCGCGTTGATCCAGGATCTGAAAGCCAGAGGATTGTTGGAGGAGACTATCGTGATATGGTCCGGCGAATTTGGGAGGCTGCCAGTTTCTCAAAACGGGCTGGGGCGTGACCACAACCGAAACGCCTTCACGACATTGATCGCCGGTGGGGGCTTCCGTGCCGGACATGTTCACGGTTCGACGGATGACGTCGGGTATCGGGCCGTCGAAAAGCGGGTGGGCGTGCCCGATTTGCACGCGACCCTCCTGAACCAGCTGGGCCTCGATCACGACCGTCTGATTTTCGCCCATCACGGGCGGGGAGAAACGCTGACCGACTCGAGTGTGACCCAGGCTTCACCGATTCGGGAACTGATCCACGCCTGATAGCGTGGTGTCCGAAAACTCGAACGAAGCTGGTTTTATGCGGCTTCGCGATGATGTTTCCCGGGCTAAGTTCAAAGTCAAAGCGGCTGTCGGACTTTCCTTGCCAAACCTCGGCCCTGATGCAAGCTACCGGTGGTTCTCCCACACGGACGATGCTCAGTTCCACTATGAAGACGGCACGAATACAGTCTGGATTTACTCTGATTGAACTCCTCGTGGTCATCGCGATCATCGCGATCCTCGCCGGAATGCTTCTGCCCGCGCTTGCCAAGGCGAAGGTCAAGGCCAACGCCATCCGCTGTATCAGCAACCAGAAGCAGCAGTACCTCGGATATCACATGTACGCCGAAGACAACCGGGATTCGATGCCGGCGCACGGCGACTGGGGCACCGTCGGCGGCGAGATCTGGTCCTCCACCTTCGGCGTTCCTCTTCGGACGAGCACGGTGAAGTCCAAGGTAGCGATCGTCCACGATAACTTTGCGTGGGAGACCAACCGGCCGCTGAATAATTACGTCCCGTCCCCGGACGCCTTCCGCTGTCCTTCAGACAAGGGCGACAGCTACTGGCCAAATGAATCGAAGCGCGGCTGCTACATGGGCTGGGGCAACAGTTACCTGGTCATGTGGTCCGTTGACTGGTTTGGTGTCAAACACATCACCGGCGACTTGGTCGGCCCGAACACGCCCGGTGCTTCGAAACCGATCAAATCTTCCGAAATCGCTCTGCGCGCCGCGACGAAGATCATGCAAGGTGACTGGCCCTGGATGGCGAGCCGCGATTCAGGCGACGGACGAGTCGCCGCCGGCGGTGCCGCGGCCGCTGCCCGGAGTCTGTGGCACAACAACAAAGGCCAACGCGGCTGGAACCTGACCTACGGCGATGGTCATGTCGCACAGTTCAAGTTTCCGAAAGACTACGACGCGTCGGACGTTGGCAACAAGGTTGACATCGACGCGGCGTGGTGGTGAGGGCGTGCTTGGGAGCAATTCTCGGCTTCAGCCTGATCCAGCTCTCCTGCTGGATGACGTTCCACGGCCGCCGGGAATGCTGCGGCGACATTGTGTAATTGTCCGCTCTTCCGTACACCCTCAGGTTGTCCCCCACGTTCACTAATGGCCTCCCGTTCTCCGTTGCCAAGCGGCCATGTGCCGGGTCTCGACGGCATTCGTGCGTTCGCGATCTGCCTGGTGCTCCTTTCCCACAGCGTGATCTTCGGCCAGTTCTCCAGTCTGAGGCTGGTCGGACTCGGCGGTGGGTACGTCGGGGTCGCCGTATTCTTCGTGATGAGCGGTTACCTCATCACTACACTGCTGCTGAAGGAAGAGGACAGGACCGGCGGCATCTCCCTTCGCGCATTCTACCTTCGCCGCGCGTTGCGCCTATTCCCCGCGCTGTGGCTGTATCTCCTCGTGGTCGGTGCTTTCTGTCTCGCCGGCCAATTGCCCAATCACCCGTGGCACAGCTTCGTCGCCTCGCTGCTGTACGTCCGCAACTTCATCGGCCGTGGGAATGAGACGGACCACCTGTGGTCACTCTCGATCGAGGAGCAGTTCTACTTGCTCTGGCCGGTGATTCTGGTCTATCTGGCCCGACGCAATTCAACGCGGCTCGGGGTGGCTCTTTCGGGCATTGCGGCGGTCACTGCCTGGAGACTGCTGGCGGCGAACGCGGGGCTGGCATCTGCCGGCGCGCTATACATCCGCAGCGATTTTCGGTTCGACGCACCGCTATTCGGCTGCGCGCTCGCGCTGGCAATCAAGGTCGCGCCGCAACTCGTCAATTGGTCGAACTCAACGCCTCTCCGCAGTTCGCTTCTTGCGGCGGCGGGGGCGACCGGATTGATTGTGTGGGTCGTCTTCAGGCTCGGCGAGAAGGTCTATCCCGGCAGCGGAGACACCTTCGTCTACCTGCTCAGCTTGATGTTGTTGCTCTCGCAGGTGGGCGTCCGACGAAGCCCCGGCTGGTTCGCATGGGGTCCCCTGGTAAAGCTGGGGCAGATCTCGTACGGCGTGTACCTCTGGCAGCAGTTCTTCCTGGGACCGCGTGTGGCCCCGTTCTACACGGTCAGAACATTCCCGATCGGTCTGCTTGCTACGCTGGCAGTCGCCGCTACGTCGTACTGGTTACTCGAGCGACCACTTCTCAGGCTGAAGGACCGGATCCAGCTAAACCACGACCGCCTCTCGGAGGGGCAAAATACGAATGCGGCCTCACAGTAATAGAACTTTTCTTTGACGCTCCAATTCGGCGCACCGGGGGATGTGTGCTTCGCTAGCCATGACATCGCCGGGGCGACCCCCGATGTGCATATCTTTCTGGGTGGCACCGAGTTGTTCACCGAAATCATCCGCCGCGTAACCGTTCCCAATACCACAGCCAGAGACGGCTGCCGCCAAAGATCCAAACGGTGGCCGCCGCGGCGATATACGGTCCGAACGGAAGTCGACTGGACCAATCCCTTCGGCCGATGATGATTAGACCCACGCCTATCCCGGCGGCCATCAGCGCGCTGCCTCCAAATGAAAACACGACGGCTTGCCAGCCCAAAAAGGCGCCAATCGCGGCCATGAATTTAACATCCCCAAACCCCATCGCTTCGCGCGGAAGAGTCAACTGATCACAGACGGCCTCCATGTATGGAACGTCCTCCGGACTGAGCACCTCATCGGCGATCATTAATTTTTCCGGACGGAGCCGCACCTCGACATTTCGGTAACAGCGGTCGGGCAATTCGAGTGTTTGAGCGGTCAAGACGATGGTATCCGATCTGCGGTAAAAAATGTCACCGAACAACAACGCTTTGTCCGGAAGTGCGATACCCTCTTCGTGGAAAATCACCTTTGAACCGGTTGGTACTTGAACGCGTTCACGACCGAAGAGCAATTTGCCGAGGCGCACGACGGCATAGACCAACGCGACGCCGATTGCGATTCCGATGCTGCTGCGTTTCATGGCTTCGACCGAGGTGGTGCTTCCTTGGAGGGCGGGAACGGCGGCCGACAAAAGGAACCCAGCAACCGTTCCACCCAGGGTAAACTCGTCGGGTATGATCAGGTGCTCGAAATCAATGGCGCTCGATCCGATGAAGATGGCCAGCAATACGATAATCGCCCAGGCCACGGCCGGTGATTGGTGTCCGAAATAAAGCCACGTGGCGGCAAAAGCGAGGGCGGTGAGGAGTTCGATGAGGAGGTACCGAACGGAGATGGCGGCCTGACAGTTCGCGCATTTTCCACGGAGCCACAGCCACGTAATAATCGGGACATTGAGCCACATCGGGATTCGGTACCCGCAATGAGGGCAATGCGAGGGTGGCGAATAGACGCTTTCATTGCGCGGCATCCGGTAGATGCAAACATTGAGAAAACTCCCCACAAGGCTGCCGAAAACAAAAAAGACGACGGTCCAAAAATGGAACGGCATTCCGAACAAGCTAAAGTCGAAAACCCAGTCTGGCATGGATCAGAGAAGTGGTGAGAAACGGTTCAAGGCTAGGAAAGTTTTCCAATGTTGGACATGAATTGAAACCATGGACCCGGGAGCGCCGGCATCTTGCCGGCGGGTGTTGGTCTTCTCTGCAGCCTCGCCGGCAGGATGCCAGCGCTCCCCTGGAGTCGGTTCATGGCTCGGAACGCATCGGTTCATCGTGAATCGGACGCGGAGTCGGGTTGCGGGCCGTAGATTTCCTTTCGCAGAGCGGTGCGCATGACGTCAACGGGAGCCGGGCTGCCGGACCACAATTCGAGTGCGGCGGCTCCCTGATATAGCAACATCCCCAGGCCGTTGGCTGTGCGGCAGCCAGCCTGCCGGGCCGCTTGCAATAGAGGCGTTTCAGCCGGCCGGTAAATCATATCGAAAACGACATCGGCGCGATTCAAAGGGAACCGCTGGATGTCAAGCGGGAGCGCATCCGCCACCTTCAATCCCAACGAGGTGGCGTTCAGAATGATCTCGACGGCAGAATCAGGGTAGCCCACCTCGACTGCAACCGCCGGGAAACGATCGGCCACTTCGCGTGCCAATTCGCGGGCTTTCTCCTCGGTGCGATTGACGAGCCACAACTCGCCAACACCTTCGTCGGCCAATCGCAGTGCAGCCGTTCGGCCCGCACCGCCCGCCCCGAGGAGGAGCACGCGCGCCCCCCGGGGCTCCATGGCAAGATCCTCCGAAAGCGACCGCACGATGGCATCGGCATCCGTGTTAAAACCGCGACTGCGAACCGGCCCGCGCAGTTCCGAGAGTTGGGCAAGCGGACGCCAAATTCCGTCGGAATCTTCCGCCTCGAATCGGATCGTGTTCACGGCTCCCCACGTTTCGGCGGAGAGATCGAGCTCATCCACCAGCGACACCGCGAGCAACTTATGGGGAATGGTAAGATTCAGGCCAAGGAAATGCATGGCTCGTGCCCCCGCGATGGCCGCCGCGAGCTCCTCCGGAGCCACGTCACAGGCGAGGTAGCGCCAGTTCAAGCCGAGAGCGGCCATGCCGGCGTTCTGCATGGCCGGTGATGCCGAATGCCGAATCGGGTGCCCAAACACGGCACAAAGCCGTGTGGCAGCGTTAATCGGTTTCGGAAAGTCCGCAGACATGCGCGGCACGGTAGCCGTGGACTGCGGAGAGGTCTTGAGAAATTTTCCAACATTTCCTGTCTATCGAGCCTCACTCTTCATCGCCTCGGGCTCATGAAACATACCGGGATTCTCACCGTGAGGGTATCGGCGGGCTTGCGCGACCAAGAGCTTTGTGGGATCCGTTTGATCGTGAATCCGAAAAATCTCATTATTGGCATTTGTCTGGCCAGTGGAATAGGCGTCTCCGCCGGATCGGTAACGCTCAAGCCCTCAGCAGACACCGGGCTTTCGGCATTGAACTCGAACAATAACTTTGGGCGCACGGACTCCTTGATCCTTGGGGGAATCCGCCAGAGCCCGACGGCTTCGCGGATCCTCCTCCGGTTCGAGCTTGGCGACGTCCTCCCGGCCAACGCAGTAATCACCAACGCCAGCTTGAAAATCAAGGTGACCAAGAAGAAGGACACACCTCCCGACGCGTTGGTAAAAATCTTCCGAATGAACACACCCTGGTCTGAAGGAAAGAAATCGGGGCAACAGGGTGGCTTGGGGACGGCGGGAGAGGCGACGTGGAAGACTCCCGGCACCAATGGGCTCGCCTGGATGACGGGGGGCGCGGCTTTTCCGGATTTCGAGAACACCGCCAGTGCCTCCCAGACACTGAAGGCCGAGGGGACCTATACGTTCACGTCTCAAAGTCTGATTAAGGACCTTGAATCATGGCTCGCCAACCCGGCATCGAACCAGGGATGGATCCTCATCGACGGCAACGAATCGATACCGAAAGCCGTGCGGAGAATCGGATCGCGTGAGTCCACGGCGAACAGTCCGCAACTGGTGATCGACTTTGAAGTGCCGCCCCCCCCGCCGGTTACGGTTTTGAATATCACGCCCATACCCGGCGCGGTTGAAATTCGATTTTCAGCCCCGGCAGGAAACCTGTACACGCTGCAGTCCCGGGAGAATCTCTTCGAGAGCCCTTGGACAGCCATCACGAATATCGCCGCCAAACTTACGTCGCTGGAACCGGTGATCCGAGATCCTATCGGCAACGCATCGTTCCTTTTTTATCGAGTGTTGATCCGACAAATTGATTGATGATTTGAATCGCCCGCCTGCCCCTTCGAGGCAGTCCGATCCCGGGATCCGCAATTTGGGTCGGCTGCCTTCATTCTTTCTGTGGCTGCGGGTTTCGCCATTCGCGGCCGTCTCGAGCCATTAGATCTTCGGCGGCCGTCGGACCCCATGTTCCGGCGGCGTAGAATTCACGGTTGCTCAGCGCTTTGCCAGCCCACGCATTCCGTATGGCGTCGACGATGCTCCAGGCCGTTTCCACTTCGTCCCGGCGTATGAACAGCGTGGCGTCGCCGGCGATGGCTTCCAGCAACAATCGTTCGTAGGCTTCTGGAGTATAGGCGCCAAATTCACTGTCGTAACTGAAGCGCATCCGCACGGGCCTCAATTCCGTGGCTGTTCCCGGGATCTTGCCGTTGAACCGGAGAATGATCCCTTCATTGGGTTGCAACCGCAATGTCAGGGAATTGGGATCGAGATTGGCGTCCTGGCGGGCCGCGAAGAGAATGTTTGGAGCTGGCTTGAACTGGATTCTCACCTCACTGGCGCTGAGGGGCAGATTTTTGCCGGTACGAAGGTAAAATGGGACACCGTGCCAACGCCAGTTGTCGATGAACAAGCGCATGGCGGTAAAGGTCTCGACATGTGAATTGGGCTTCACCTTGGGTTCGCTGCGATACGCGGGGCGTGCCTCTCCATCGACTTCACCCGCGAAGTACTGCCCGCGCACCACGTTCTCGAGAACCTGCGCGGGGCTCATCGGTCGGATCGATTTGAGCAGCTTCACTTTTTCGTCCCGGATATTCTCCGGCTCCAACGAGACCGGCGGTTCCATCGCGACGAGCGACAATACCTGGAGAAGATGGTTTTGCACCATATCGCGCATGGCGCCTGCCTCCTCGTAGTAGCCAGCCCGGGAGCCAACCCCGAGTTTTTCCGAGATAGTGATTTGTACGTGATCAATGGCGTCGCGATTCCAAAGGCGTTCGAAGATCCCATTGGAAAAGCGAAACATCAGGATGTTTTGCACCGTTTCCTTGCCGAGATAGTGATCGATGCGAAAAATCTGTCGCTCGTGGCAGTGGCGCACCAGGTCGGCATTTAACTCCCGGGCGCTGGCAAGATCGTGCCCGAATGGTTTCTCGATAACGAGACGGTCGGCATAGGTGTCATTCTCCTTGTGCAGCAGGCTTGCGGCACTGAGGTGCGCGGCAACTTCACCAAACTGGCTCGGTTGAGTGGCGAGATAGTAGAGCAGGTTTGTCTGGAGCCGCGGATCGGGGAAGGATTCTAATATTGCCTTCAACTTGGTGTAACCCGCCGAGTCGGAAATGTCCGCCTGACAGTAGACCAAGTTCTTGGCGAATTCGTTCCAGACATTTTCATTGACCGGCTGCGTCCGGGAGAAATGCCCGAGTGCTTCGCGCAATTCCTGACGCCATCCGTCATCCGACTTCTCCCGCCGCGCGAACCCAATGATCCGGTACGGATTCGGCAATTGTTTCTCCAGAGCGAGATGGTAGAGGGCCGGGATCAGTTTCCGAGAGGTTAGGTCACCACTGGCACCGAAAATTACCGCCGTGAACGGCTCGACCGGACGGCGCGTCTGCCTGAGTCGCGATTCCAGGAGTTCGTCGAGCTGATCCGCAGTATTCATAAAGCTCGGAACACTGGTGAATGGAGGATCCCTTGGCAATCATCCACTTGTTTCCGGTCGGAAGCCCGGGATTGCTAGTCCTTGTCATTTGTGTCGATCAACTTAGGCTGCTCGCCATGGACAGTCTCCCGTTTCAGGGTCGTTGGCTGGGTATTAATGCATTGGTGACGATACTTCTCTTCGGTGCCAGCGCTGCACAGGCAACTGTTTTCACAGTCAATTCGTCGCGCGATGACCCGGACGGCAACCCCGGGGATGGGCTTTGCGATACAGGAGATCCGAAGTCGGGACCCACAGGCGTTTGCACCCTTCGGGCCGCACTGCAAATTGCGCAGACGGGGGATACCATTGTATTCTCGAACGGGCTCCAAGTGATTCGACCGCTTTCGGCTCTGCCTGGCTTGCGATGTGCCATTCTCGGAGGGCAGAACCCTTCGGTCACGATTGACGGATCGTCCGCAGGAGACACCCACGGTTTACGCATCGAGTATGCCGCGTCGTCGGGCGCCAAAATCTCATCGCTGGTTATCAATAATTTCCAGCGCGCCGGGGTTTATGTCGCTGGACATGCCGTTTCGGGCTCGCCGACCGGTGTAATCATCGAAGATTGCGCGATAGGCACTGGTCCAGCACGAAAGGGTCTGCAGAGCAACGGCACCGGTATCACCATTCAGGGAGCGAATGGAGTCGTGATCCGTAATAACGTCATTTCCGGCAATCACGATGCCGGAATTGAGGTGTACTCGAACATTGCGACGGGTGACTACACCCGGGGTGTCCGCATCACGGGCAACATCATCGGCTCGGATGGTACGGGCACTAATGCACTGGGAAATGGTACAGGCATTGTGATGGGCCAGTCGCCGACACAGTTTTTGCCCGGCTTTAATGTGTTGGACTGCGTTATCGGCGGGATAGACCCCGGGGATATGAACCGGATCTCCGGCAATCTTGGCTATGAGATAGTGATTCAGGGCGATAACTTTACCGGAGTTCCAAACAAAATCATTGGCAACAAGATCGGGCCTGACTTCTTTTCTGTCTTTGGTAGAGGTTGGGGAATTCTGCTTAAATCCTGTGACAATACCATCGTTGCCGATAACTTGATTACAGGAAGCAGCAGAGACGGTATTTACATCACGACCGTCGGAAACAACCGAGCGAGCGGCAACGTGGTGGAATATAATTTCATTGGAGGCAATTTCCTCGACGGCATTCACATTGATGAGGGGTCGTTGCTCACCCGGATTGGGGGCGAGGGCGCCGGCAATGTCATATCCGGCAACTGGAATAACGGGATCACCATTATTGGCGGAAGCACGAGTCGCCATTCCATCCGCGGAAATGTGATCGTTGACAATCTTGCCCTGGGCATTGACCTCGGTGATGACGGCATCAGCCACAACCGATTTCTGACGCCTGGGACGGGTCCCAATCTCTCGCAGCGCGCTCCGGAGTTTCTCTCGATCCAACGGACAAACGGCAGCACCGTTGTTCGGGCACGCGTTAATTCCAACCTGAATCCGCCGTTCAGCGTCGAGTTCTTTCGGAACGGGGCGTGTGATGCGCGTGGTTTCGGGCAAGGCGAATTCCCGTTGCACGAGGTTACCGTCCCATTCAATGAGCGCTTGAACTTTACCGTGACCATCCCCGGTGAGCACTACGCACTGACCATGGTATCGACGGACAAAGCAGGAAACAGCAGCGAATTCTCAACGTGTGACATTCCAATGGTAGTGAATTCCACGGCTGATTTGCCTGACATCAATCCCGGCGACGGCATTGCTTCCACAGGGAACACGCTTCCCGACGGACGCTTGGAAGTGACCCTCCGTGCCGCTATTCAGGAAACCGTTCACCCGTCGCGGCAGGTTTCGACGATCTTGTTCGATATTCCCGGGGACGGCCCGCACGTAATTAGCCCGGCCACGGCCTTGCCCAATATCATTCGGCCCATTGCCATCGATGCCACCAGCCAGCCCGGATATTCCGCCGGCAACCCGAAAGTAGAAGTGAACGGATCCGCGCTCGGCCAGAATCCGCTCAACGGTCTGAACCTGCTGGCCGGCGAGACGGCCATCCGCGGTCTGACCATCGTCAATTTCGGCAAGAACGGCATCTTCATTCAGGGCAGAGGAGGCAATGTGCTTGAGGCGAATTTCATCGGCCTTCGAACGGATGGCGTCACCCAGGCGGGCATGAGCGAGTCGGGCATCTATATCGTCAATTCCACGAACAACCGCATTGGCGGCATGAACAGCGCCACCCGCAACGTCGTCACCGGCAACGGCAAAGCCGGAACCGGCGGCGCAAACATTTCCATCGAGGGCGCCGGGGCCACGGATAATCGCGTGCTGGGAAGCTATATCGGGACGGATAAGACCGGTGGCGCCAGTCCCGCTAATCCGACCGGAGCGGACGGCATCCGCCTGCTCGGTGGGGCATCCAAGAATGTCATCGGAGGTGCGACGGCTGCAGCCGGCAATGTCATCTCGGGCAATCTTCAAGGCATTCAGATAATGGATGTCACCACGGTGCTCAATCGGATTGAAGGCAATATCATCGGCCTGAACGCGGCCGCGAATGCGCCCGTCCCCAATCGCCGCAACGGAATTCTCATCGCGGGCGGGGATGGCAATCGCATCGGTGGAGCCGCGGCCTCTCCGGGGTCACCCCCCGGGAATCTTATTTCTGGAAACCGTTTCAACGGAATCGAGAGCAACACGGACAACAACCGGATCGAAGGCAACGTGATCGGAACGTCTCCGGCTGGGAGTCTCGCCGTGGGCAACGGCCTCAACGGTATTTTGCTGCGGGGCAAAACCAATGTAATCGGAGGAGGTGACCGACGCCTCCAGAACATCATTTCTGGAAACCTCGAGGCCGGCATTCTGATCGTGGGCGCCGCAGCCCAGCGCAATCGGATCGAGGGCAATTTGGTCGGGGCAGGGGTCCTTTTCGCCGGGAACGTGGCCATTCCCAACCAGACTCATGGCATCCAAATCCGCGGAGGGCGGAACAACGTTATCGGCGGAGATCAGGTCGGACAGGGCAATCTTATCTCCGCAAATAAGCGGTCAGGAATACTCATTGAATCGCCGGAGAACGACCTGGCCAATGTAGCCTTCGGCAATCGGATCCAGGGGAATCGAATCGGTGTCAATGCCACAGGCATGATTGCACTCGGGAATAACACAGGGATCACCGTTGCAGATGCTCGCGACAACCTCATTGGCGGGCTCGATCCCGAAGCGGCGAATGTCATCTCGGGAAACCTTACGGATGGCATTCACATCAAAGGAGAAGGATCGACAGGAAATGTGATTGTCCAAAACATCATTGGGCTGAACGCTCCGGGTCGTCTCGCTCTCGGCAATGGCGCTAACGGCATCCGGCTAGATGCCGCGCTCCGCACGGTAATAGGCGGAGTGACGCCGCTCGGCAATATCATCAGCGGCAATGGAGGAGCGGGAGGTGGTCACGGAATCCAAATCGATGGAGCCCAGGGAGCTGGCCAAACGAACGCCGCTCACCGGATTGAAGGCAACCGGATTGGCGTGACGATAAATGGCGCTCCGGCCGCGAACCGCGGCGTTGGCCTGCGCATCGTCGATGCCAGCGGCAACACAGTGGGTCCGAACAATTCCATTGCGCACAACCAAGGCGTGGGTGTCTCAGTCATTCATCAGGCGCGCGGTGAGGGTAACCTGATCACCGCCAACTCCATTCATAGTAATGGGCTACTCGGTATCGACCTTGGAGGCGACGGCGTAACGCTCAATGACCTCGACGATGCCGACGCCGGCGCCAACCGCCTGCAAAATTTCCCGGATCTCACGGTATACGGCGGCGTGATCCAAGCCGCTTTCCTCCATCTGCACAGCACCCCGAATACACCCTTCCGGGTCGAACTTTACCGCAACAGCAACGCCGATTCTTCGGGTTTCGGCGAAGGTGAAACACTGATCGATTCCGTTCCATTGATGACGGATGCCCTGGGTCATGCACGTTCCACGCGTCTGCTCCCTCTCCTGGGTGCGGGCGAATGCGTCAGCGCTATCGCCATCAACTTGGCCACTCGAGATACCTCCGAGTTTTCGGCCTGTGTCGCTGCGCAGCCCGTTTCTCTCGCCGATTTCGGCGACGCGCCTGGACTTCGACATGGCACCCGATTCGCCGCAGACGGAGCGCGTCACATCGTCAACCCTGCCATTCGGCTGGGAGCGTTGATTGATGCGGAAGCGGATGCGACCGTTAACGCACTGAATGCCTTGGGTGATGATGCGGACCATCTGGCCGACGAGGACGGGGTCAAATTCCTAACCCCGCTCCGTGCCGGCACGCCTCTCCCACAGATTCAGGTCCAAGCTTCAGTTCCCGGTTTTCTTAATGCCTGGATTGATCTGAATGCGAACGGCGATTTCAGCGAGCCCGCGGAGCACGTCATCAACGATGCAGTATTGGTGGCGGGCACCAACGTGCTTCACCTGACGATTCCAGCCGTCGCTACGACAGGAATTACCTACGCGCGATTTCGATTTAGCACCACACCCGGAGTGTCGTTTGCAGGCCCCGCCCAAGATGGCGAAGTCGAGGATTATCAGGTGAGCATCGAGGACTCGGGTACCATCCGCCTGGCGTCTGCGGAGTGGGTGGAAGGCACACTGCGCTTCGGTTGGCCGACTCGACCGGGGTGGAAATATCAAGTTCAGTTCAAGGCCAGCCTGGGCGATCCTGACTGGCAGCCGCTCGGGGGTCTTGTGGTCGGTGATGGCACGATGAACATCTTCGAAGAGCCGACCGATGCGGCCATGCGTTTCTATCGTCTGTTCATCACCGCGCCCTGAAAGCTCCATCCAGACTTGGGGGCAAAAAAGAAAAAAGTGACAAAAAGAAAAAGTGACAGGTTCAATTGTGAAATATTAAGCCGGTCACTTTTGGTCACCTTTGTCCTTTTCGGAGTGTCTTCTTGGTTTCTTCAGCCGGTAGTTGCGGGCCGAACTGGAGATGGCGTTGGTCACCACGAACTCGTTTGCCACCACCGCGGGTGTCGAGCCGAGCGGATTCCACTCTGCCGTCGGGGATGTACAACTCAAGTGCCCTGGGTGCGCAGTTCATTGTTTTCCATTTTCCAAAATCGGCGTGAAGTAGTGGATGCGCGCGTGGCGGTAGCCTTTGAGTTTCGTGTCGGTGGTCAGCAGCGTAAGTTTGTGGATGCGCGCGGTGGCCACGATAAGTTGATCGGCGGGGTCGTTGACCGGAAAGTCCGGTAGCCGGGTCGATTCGACAATGATGTCGGCGGTGAGCGGCAAAACATGGACATGGGGCGGCACGGCGGCCTTGAGCCACGCGGTCAAATCCATCGGCAGAGGAAGTCTTCCTTGTTGTTGCTACGGGCCGAACGGTGGATTGGCCGCCGGAAATCGGAAGCACTTCTCCGCCAGATTCGCTAACCACGGTCGAAAGGATGGCTTATACGTATTTCTTATCAATTGACGTCTCGAGGGTTTGATCATTAGATGAACTCACTGATCGGAGATTTGTTTTCAATTCCGGGAAGTACCTCATGAATCTGTTGCAACGGGTCTGGCGGTCGTCGCTGGGCAAGAAATACGTGATGGCCCTGACAGGGGCGGCCTTATTCCTGTTTGTGGTCGGGCACATGGTGGGAAACCTGCAGGTATTTCTCGGCCCGGAGGCGATCAATCGCTACGGTCACTTTCTCAAGACAACGCCGGAAATCCTTTGGCCGGCGCGGATCGGCTTGCTGACGTGCGTTGGGTTGCACATTGTTGCGGCGATTGCGCTGGTAGGGCAGAATCGGGCGGCCCGGCCGGTGGCTTACGCAAAGTTGGGGGCACAGGGTGCCACGGCCGCCTCGCGAACGATGATTTGGAGCGGACTCATCATCCTGACGTTCGTAATTTATCATCTGCTGCATTACACGCTGACCCTGGCCTCCGTGAACGGGTACGGACTTGATTTTAGTACCTTGCGGGATGCGGAGGGACGGCATGACATTTTCGCCATGATCGTGATGGGCTTTCAAAAATGGCCTGTGTCGGTCTTCTACCTGATCGCGGTCAGCTTACTGTGCACTCATTTGGGGCATGGCGTTGGATCGATGTTTCAATCTCTCGGATTGAAAAACCACGTCTGGGGTCCCCGGATTGGTGGGTTCGCGCGAGCGGCTTCCGTAATCTTATTCCTGGGGTATGCATCGATACCCATTGCCGTGTTGAGTGGGTTTGGCGGCGGGCATTTGGCAGAAATGCGGACACGTGCTCCGCAGCGGGCTTCCGAAAATCCTGCTGTTCCCGCGAGAATCGAGTTGAGCCACGGAACCAATGCGGCAGGAAAGGGGAAATAACATGGCCACGCTCAATTCCAACGTTCCTTCGGGTCCACTGATTGAAAAATGGACGAAGCACCGGTTCGAATCAAAACTTGTCAATCCAGCCTCCAAGCGGAAATACAAGGTGATTGTGATCGGGGCAGGGCTCGCCGGGGCGAGTGCGTCGGCGACCCTTGCCGACCTTGGGTATCAGGTGGAGAACTTCGTTTTTCACGATTCACCTCGTCGCGCGCATTCGATCGCGGCGCAGGGAGGAATCAACGCCGCAAAGAATTATCAGAACGACGGTGATTCTGTACACCGACTGTTTTACGACACCATCAAGGGGGGCGATTTCCGGGCTCGCGAAGCCAACGTGCATCGTTTGGCGGAGGTCTCCGTACAAATCATTGATCAGTGTGTCGCTCAGGGGGTGCCCTTTGCGCGGGAGTACGGTGGGTTACTCGACAATCGATCCTTCGGTGGGGCGCAGGTCAGTCGCACCTTTTACGCGCGAGGTCAGACCGGTCAGCAGTTGCTGCTCGGCGCGTACTCGGCACTTTCGCGGCAAGTCGGTCTGGGCGGAGTCAAATCGTACACCCACGCCGAGATGCTGGATCTGGTGGTCGTTGATGGGCACGCGAAAGGCGTGATCGTCCGAAACCTGCAGACCGGTGAGATCACCCGCCATGGAGCGGACGCCGTTGTTCTGGCCACGGGCGGCTACGGCAATGTATTCAATCTTTCCACGTATGCTCGGGGGGCCAATGCCACGGCGATCTGGCGGGCGTACCGCCGGGGGGCGTGCCTCGCAAACCCGTGCTACACCCAGATTCATCCGACGTGCATTCCGGTAAGCGGCGACTATCAGTCCAAGCTGACTCTGATGTCTGAGTCGCTGCGAAACGACGGACGGATCTGGGTGCCGAAAAAGCAGGCGGACCGCCGGCTGCCGCATGAGATTCCCGAGGAAGAGCGTGATTACTACCTGGAACGGATGTACCGGGCCTTCGGAAATCTGGCACCGCGGGATATCGCGTCACGAGCGGCCAAGCAGGTTTGCGACGAGGGTCGCGGTGTCGGGGACACCGGCCTTGGAGTTTATCTCGATTTCTCGGAATCGATCCGACGGCTGGGGGAGGATAAGGTCCGCGAGCGGTACGGAAATCTGTTTTCTATTTATCACGAGATTACCGCGGAAGATGCCTATAAGACTCCGATGCGCATTTATCCGGCGGTTCACTATACCATGGGTGGCCTGTGGGTGGACTACAACTTGATGTCCAATATTCCGGGCCTTTTCGTGCTGGGTGAGGCAAACTTTTCGGACCACGGCGCGAACCGCCTGGGAGCCTCCGCGTTGATGCAGGGATTGGCCGATGGGTATTTTGTTCTGCCGGCGACTCTCTCCAGCTATCTGGCGACTCAGAAACCGGAAAATCGAGTGAAGACGGAGCACGCCGCATTTCAGGACGCGGATGCGAGCGTCCGGCAATCGCTCAAGCGCATGCTGGAGATGAAGGGCAAGCGAACTCCGGCATCGTTTCACAAGGAACTTGGCACGATCTTGTGGGATCATTGCGGTATGGCTCGCAATAAGGCCGGCCTTGAGAAGGCGATCCAAAAGACGGCGGCGCTCCGGGAGGAGTACTCCAAGAATATCAATGTCATGGGGGACGGGGGCGAATGGAACCAGGCGCTGGAACAGGCCGGTCGGGTGGCGGATTTCATCGAACTCGGTGAACTCATGTGCCGGGATGCGTTACATCGCGAGGAAAGTTGCGGAGGCCACTTCCGGGAGGAGTATCAATACACTGCCGCTGATCCTGAGACTCAGCAGGGGTTGGTTAACCCGGGGGACGTTCGGCGGGACGATGAACGGTTTGCCTATGTTGCCGCCTGGGAATATTCCGGGACGGGACGGGCACCGACGCTCAACAAAGAACCTCTCGTGTACGAGGAGGTCCACATGACGACGCGGTCGTATAAATAATTTCCACCGCCCAATTCCAAGAATCTTCCCCTTCATGAAAGTTCGACTGAAAGTGTGGCGGCAGAAGAACTCCGGCAGCGCCGGATCCTTCCAAACCTACGAGACTCCTGATCTGAACCCGAACATGTCGTTCCTCGAGATGCTCGACGTGATCAATGAGCAGCTCGCGGGGCGCGGTGAGGAACCGATTGCTTTTGACCACGACTGCCGCGAAGGGATTTGTGGCACCTGTTCGCTCGTGATTGATGGGAAGCCCCATGGACCGCACCAAGGCGTCGCGACATGCCAGACTTACATGCGGAGCTTCAAGGAGGGCGACGAGATTGTTGTCGAACCCTTCCGGGCCAGGGCGTTTCCGCTGATTAAAGATTTGGTGGTGAGCCGGAAGGCATTCGACACCATCATGGAGGCCGGGGGATTCATCACCGTGCGGGCAGGCAGTCCTCCGGATGCCAACGCCATTCTGGTACCCAAGGCGGATTCAGATCTGGCAATGGATGCGGCCCAATGCATTGGTTGCGGTGCCTGCGTGGCGGCTTGTCGGAATGCAAGTGCGATGCTCTTCGTGTCGGCAAAAGTGAGTCATTTGGGCCTCTTGCCGCAGGGACAACCGGAGCGCGATACCCGGGTGAAAAAAATGGTTGAGGCAATGGATGCAGCGGGTTTTGGGAATTGTTCGGTGACCGGTGCCTGCGAGGCCGTATGCCCCAAATCAATCAGTATCGATTTCATCGCCCGGATGAATCGCGATTACGCGGTGGCCCTGCTGAAAGGGGACCCGAAAAAGTCGGCGGGCGGCGCGGGGTGAGTACCCACCAAACTCAAATAGATCACGGGGTCCGCACGCGAAAGAACCTTCGTGAAAGATCGACAGGTAAGGGCACGCTCACCCGGAGGGCTTCGCCGTTTCCGACAACATTGGTCAGGTTGATCCAGCCTGAACCCGTCAGATCCGGATTCGCCTGCAAGGCATAGTTCCGGTTGGCGATCGTCTGGATGCTGATTTGCAGCGTGTTTCCGACCAGCACCGGCGGCATCATTTCGACGGAAGACGACTCGTCGAGTGCCGCGTCTCGATCGAAGTCGACGGTGGCGGCGGCGAACAGGGTGGGGGGGGCTTCGCCCGGGCCGATCGGTAGCGACGTCTCGAACCACGGTCCGTCGGCAAAGAAGTCGGCTGTCCTGCTGGGGTCGAACTTTTCCCTGGAGTAGAAGCTGCTCAGGGCATCCCGCAAATGGTTGAAGCTCAGGCTCACCTTTGTCTCAGCCATCTGGTTCAATGCCCCTTCGATGGCTTTGGCGAAAAGACTCCGTCCATCGCCGGTAATGTTGTTCTCGGATTGACCAGTGTCCCCTTCCGGCGCCGAGGCGAACAGAGCGGTGTTGGGCGCCTTGTCGAGGTCTCCGCCATCGGTCGCATTCCCCGGTTTCCCCCAGAACCCGCCGGAGAAGCAGGCGGAAAGGATGGCCAACTTCCGCACATGCTCGGTGTTGGGCACCACCAGGAAGAGGGTGGTTAGCTCATCATCGGTGATGTACTCGGCGGCCTTATTGGGCGAACCGTCCGGAAGGAACATGTCACGGCTGTTCACCGCGAGGTACTCGTCTCCACGGTTCACCAGGACACCCGGCCGAACTGATTTCGAGACAAACGCGGACGTCTCCACTTCCGGTTCCGATTCCTTTTCGGCGTTCCAGTCGCCATGGCCGACATAGAAGAACAGCAGGGTATCGCCCGGCTTGATCCGGGAACCAATGGCACTCATGGCATCATAGGCGCCCAGCACGGAGGACACTTCCCAGATATTTCCCGCCTCGACCCCGGGGAAACGCAGCAGTGCCTTCTTAAAAAGAGTCGTGTCCAGTCGACGTTCCCGGGTTGGGTCGCCCGTGGCGGCAAGGAGGACCGCGTAGAGAGGCTTGGGACATCCGGTCAGACCGGGACACACCCCTGTGGTGACGAAAATGGCATGGCCAAATCCAGCAGCCGACGAGACATCGGCCTGGAAGCAAACCTGGCCCGCGTCGTTCAGCAGCACGGGAGTCCGCTCGTTGCGGAGCGCGAAGATCTCCTCCCCATTCACGGTGTCTCCGACGGCAACAACTCGGTCGGACACGGGATTGGAACCCCGGTACACCCCGCGTTTCCGCAGGCTCCGCGAGTAGCCGACGAAGGCAAATTCTTCCCGATTATTGAGGGCGATCGAACGGCCATTATCGAAAGAAAACTCCGAATCCGTTTCATCACTCGTCAACAGGACATTGAGTTCAGTGTCTGATACGCGGACCAAACGTCCGATCCGGCTCGTCGAGAAATCGCGGAAAAGGATCGTCCCGGAGTCGTTCATCACGAAAACCGGCCGATCTGAGCTCCAACTGCCGGCGGGCTTAGCCATGCGGTCGATCCGGCTTTGCACAAAGAAACCGTTGATCGTCTCAAAGGTGGCCCGTTCGATCTGGAGTTGGCCGCCGGTCAGGAGGGTCAAATAGGCCATCTGTGTCCGGTTGTTGAAGGCCTCCACGGAAGCGTTGAGGAAAGCGCGGTCACCGTTGAGATTGGTAATCGTAGTTTGCCCGTAGCTGTAGCAGAAGTGACCGGAATCACTCAGGAAGGCCTGCTCAAAGCCCCGCAGCGTCCCCTGCGGACCGGCCGCAGTCGTCGCGGGTTCACCCTGCGGATTGCCGCTGAAGACCCCGACCGAACGGAAGGTTTCCTTGGCTGTGCGGATTACGCGGATGGCGGTGAACGCGACCTCCCCTTTGTTGTTGATATCGATGCTTCCGCCAATCTGAGCATAGGATACCCCCATGGGCTCGCTGGGGTCCGCCTCGGCAATTCGCTTCGGTAGCCCCGTGGTTCCCTGATATACCCCCATGCGGCCGTCTCGAACGCCGATGAACGCGACAGTGCCCGAATCGTTCATGGCGATCGCTCGAAAGTCCGTAAAACCCTGGTCAAAACCGGCGATCCGAACGGTACCCGCGGTCGCGGATTCAAAACAAGTGACGCCGACCGAGGCAGCCAGCGCGGCAAGCCAGGCGCAAGTGGCCTTGAATCCACCGGGACGCTGAAGAGGGCCGCTTTCGGGCTCGATTCTTGGTCGAGTCGCGTGGCTCGCAAGCTGCGCGTTGAGTACCGAGGGGCTATTTACTACGTCATGAATCATCTATTGGGCGAAGAAATTCAGGTACTGCTCGATCAACGCAACATTTTATTTGGGAGCCGGTGCAGGAGGGTGGCGTGGAAGTCGTGGACGTGGACGCGGTTCTCGGTGACCCCCGATCCGATTCAAGACTTGAAGGGCTCCTGACCTTGACTCCGCTTCGCCCCGGCGACGACACTACGGCCGTTTTCACCTCAACCCAACCGGACGACGGGCTCCGTCCAGACATCACGACATTGTGAACGATGGTCACGTAAAAGTTGAAGCGCTTGCCGGATCGGCAGCCAACGAGCCGGCAGCGCGGCCCACCCGTGTCCGCTACCGGGTGGTGGGACTGACCGTGCTTCTGGCGATGATCACCTACCTGGACCGCGCTTGCATCGGGAAGATGGCGCCAGAGATCATGCGCGAGCTGCATCTCTCCAGCGTGCAGATGAGCTACGTGTTCAGTGCGTTCGCCGTCGCCTATGCGCTGTTTGAAATCCCGACTGCGTGGTGGGCGGACCGGGTCGGCACACGCTCGATTCTCACGCGAATCGTCCTGTGGTGGTCGCTGTTCACGATGACCACCGCGGGGGTGTTCAATCTTACGTCGCTGCTCGTGACGCGATTTCTCTTTGGGATGGGCGAGGCGGGCGCATGGCCTTGCGTGGCACGCACCTTCTCGCGCTGGATTCCGAGGCGCGACCGCGGGACGATCAAGGGCTTGTTCTTTGCCGGGGCGTATTTGTCGGGCGGGCTCACGCCCCCGCTGGTTGCGCTGCTGCTCCATTACATGAACTGGCGATGGCTGTTTGTCGGGTTTGGGTGCCTCGGTCTTGCGTGGGCGCTCGTCTGGCATGCGTGGTTCCGCAATGAGCCGACGGAACATCCGTCGGTGAACGCCGCCGAACGGGAACTCATCCTCGCCGGGCGGCCGACGGAGGTTCCGTTCCAGGGCGGCTGGCCGTTTTGGCGGCACCTGCTTCGGCAGCGCAATGTCCTCGCGCTGTGCCTCATGTATGTCCCCAACGCGGTTACTTTCTATTTCTGCATCACCTGGCTTCCCACCTACCTGAAGGAGCGGCACGGCTTCGATGCGGCGTCGCTGGGGTTTGTCTCCGGCCTGCCATTGATGCTCAGCGTCGTGAGCCAATTCATGGGAGGATACCTCTCCGACATCCTGGCGGTGCGGTACGGGCTGCGCGTCGGACGACGGGTGCCGGGAATCGTCGGATATTCGCTTGCAGCGCTTGCCACGTTCAACGCCGCGACGTCCGCGGTGCCGATGACTGCGGCGGTGTCCATCGCGGTGGCCACAGCCGCGTGCATGTTCACCACGGCGTCGGCCTGGGGAACCTGCGTGGACATCGGACGCGAACATTCCGGTGTGGTGAGTGCGGCGATGAACACGGCCGGCCAGCTTGGCAGCATCGTCAGTCCGCTGGCTGTGGCCTATTCCGTGAAGTGGTTTGGCGACTGGAACCTGCCGTTGT
>CAMDJH010000074.1 GCA_945900455.1 Akkermansia muciniphila | reverse complement strand
GGCCGTCGCCGTCGTCAATGCCGGCAACCGCTCCATCGTCGAGCGGCGTCCCGTAGGAGTCACCAATGATAAACCGTCAAAATGAGTGATCAGTGATCAGTAACCAGTGATCAGTAATCAGTGATCAGGCCGGAAAATTCACACGCTGACTCGGAATGGCTGTCCACTGACCACTGACCACTGAATACTGTCCACTGACCACTGACCACTGAATACCGCCCCCTGCCCCCTCCGCCCTCCCTCACCATGAAAGCCGCCCGCCTTTTTGGAAAAAACGATCTCCGCATCGAGGAACTCCCGCTGCCGCAAGTGGGCCCTGGTGATCTTCTTCTCCGCACCGCTTGTGCCAGCGTATGCGGCACAGACATCCGGATGCTCAAGCACGGTCACGCGGTCACGCCGCTCGTCATCGGTCACGAAATGTCCGGCACCCTCGAGCGCGTCGGTGCGGGCGTGACGAATTTTCGACCGGGCCAACGTGTCTGTGTCGCGCCCAACTACAATCCGGTCGCCTCCAAACTCACCCTCGCGGGCGAGGGCCATCTCGACCCCGGCTACCGCGCGCTCGGAATTCACGAGGATGGTGCATTCGCGGAATTTGTGCGCATCCCGGCGCACGCGGTGCAGCAAGGGAACGTGTTTTGCATCCCCGATCATGTCAGCTTCACCGAGGGTGCGCTGATCGAGCCGATGGCGTGCGTTTTCAATGCCTATGAAAAGGCCCGAACCGGCCCCGGCGACACCGTCCTCATTATTGGTGCGGGGCCGATTGGCATGATGCACGGAAAAATGTCACGGCTCGCTGGCGCGGGCAAGGTCCTCATCAATGACCTCAACGTCGAGCGATTGCAAATGGCGCAGCGCATTGACCCGACGTTTATCCCTGTCGGTGGGGATCTTCGCGCTGAGTTGATGAAACTCACCGGTGGCGCCGGCGCGGACGTGATTATCACCGCGTGCCCCGTGCCGGAAGTGCAGACACTCGCGCTCGAACTCGCGGCGGTGAACGGCCGTGTCATCTTCTTCGGCGGCTTGCCGAAAGACCGTGCGGTCGTTCCGCTCGATACGAACCTCATCCATTATCGCCAGCTCATGGTCACCGGCACGACGCGGCAGAGCCTGCGTCAGTTTCAGGCCGTGCTTGCGCTGGTGAGCGACCGCGTGCTGCGCCTTGAAGATCTGGTCACGTCGACTCATCCAATCGAGGGGGCCGAGCAGGCCATTCTGTCAATGGCGACGGCACGCGGGTTGAAATCGCGACTGGAATTTGCCGCATGACCCTCGTCGGCATTGACATTGGCACGCAGGGGGTGAAGGCCGCGCTGTATTCGGCCGACGGCGAATGTCGCGCCGAGGCGTTCGAGGCGTCACGCCCGCATCGGCCCGCGCCGGGGATTGTCGAGGAGGATCCCGAATTTCAACTCGCCTCGACCTGCCGACTCGTGCGCGAGTGCATCGATCGAAGTGGCGCGCACGACGTCGCCGCTCTCGGCATCGCGGGACAGATGGCCGGCGTGATTGGCATTGGCGCGGATGGACGTGCCGTCACGCCCTACGATTCGTGGCTGGATACCCGTTGCGGCGACCAGATTACGCGGATGCAAACCGAGGCCGGCGACGCCGTTCTCGGCGCCACCGGCAACTCGCCGAGTTTCAATCACGGTCCGAAAATTCTCTGGTGGCAGCGGGAGCGTCCGACGGAGTACGCCCAGATCGCCAAGTTCGTTCAGCCAGGCGCTTACGTGGCGATGGGTTTGTGCGGACTGCGCGCGGACCAAGCGTTCATGGACACGAGCTACCTTCACTTTTCCGGCTTCGCGGACAACCGCGGCAAACGGTGGGATGCGGCACTTTGTGGCCAGTTCGGCGTTGCGGTGGAAAAACTCCCCCGGATTGTCGAACCGTCCGCGCCGGTTGGCGGGCTTGCCTTGGAGTTTGCCCGACGTTGCGGCCTGCCGGTTGGCACACCGGTGATCGCTGGCTGTGGTGACACGGCAGCGAGTTTCCTTTCCTGCGGCGCGACTGCGCCCGGCGTCTGTGTGGATGTTGCCGGGACCGCGTCGGTGTTCGCAGCGACGACCGACGCATTTGCGCCCGATGTTCTGGATGGCACGCTGGGTTGCGGCCGATCGGTTGCGACCGGCCTATGGCATCCCTACGCTTACATCAATGGCGGCGGCTTGAACCTCGAATGGTTCCGTCGTGAGTTCGGCGGTGGTCCGGATGTGACCTTCGACGAACTCGATGCGCTCGCTGCCGCCGTGCCTCCGGAAGATGCGCTACCGTTCTTTGTGCCGCATCTCGGCGGGCGCGTCTCGCCCGGTTGGCCCTCGTTGCGCGGCGCGTGGATCGGGCTGACGTGGGACCACACGCGCGGTGAGCTCTTTCGCGCCGTCCTGGAAAGCGTCGCACTCGAATACGCGCTCTATCTGCAGGCGTTGCGGCGGCTGCTCCCCGGCGTTACCTTCGCTGAACTGCGCATCACCGGCGGCGGTGAGAAGAGCGCAGTGTGGAACCAACTCAAGGCGGACGTGCTGCAAATGCCTATTGTGCAGATCGAGAACAGTGGAGGGGCGCCGATGGGAGCCGCGATGCTCGCAGGCGTCGGCGTGGGAATTTTCCCGAATCCGCAGTCCGCCGCGGCACGTTGGGTGCGGACGGGTCGGCACTTCCTGCCGAACGCGGCGCGCGCCGCCCATTACGAGATGCGTTGTGGGCGTTATGAGGCGTTGCTCACGACACTCAACGATTGGGCGGCTCGCTGACTTGTTTCGTTCATGACTTACACTCCTTCCACCAAACCATCGATGGTCTTCATCGGTGTCACCACGGGAAAATCTTCCATCAATAAAGTCTTTCCCCCCTGGGCCCAGCGGCTCGGATTGGGTGACTGCGAATTGCGCGGGATGGATTTTCCGCTCCATGCGGACCCCGACCGCTACCGCGAGGCCGTCCAGTTCATCAAGCACGATCCGCTCACGCGGGGCGCACTCGTGACGTCGCACAAAATTGACCTCTGTGCCGCATCGCGCGACGAGTTCGACGTCTTTGAGCCGCTCTCCGCCGCGTTGGGCGAAGTCAGCAGTCTCTTCAAACGGGATGGCAAACTCCACGCCCGCGCTGTCGATCCGTGGACCGTCGGCTATTCGCTTGACGCATTCATCCCGGCGAACTTTTGGCGCGACACCGGTGCGGAGGCGCTCGTTTTGGGCGCGGGCGGTTCGGCGACGGCGCTTGCCTGGCATTTGTGTCGGCCTGAGTTTGGGACGAACCGCCCGGCGCGCGTGCACATCGCGAATCGCAGCCTGCCGCGCCTCCACCATGTCCGGGACCTGCACGCCTTGTGGAAGAGCGGCGTACCGCTCGAAACCCATCACGTCCCGCGACCGGAGTTGGCGGATGCATTGCTGCCGAAACTTCCGCCGGGCTCACTCGTGGTGAATGCCACGGGCCTCGGCAAGGATGCGCCCGGGTCGCCTCTCACGGCCGCCGCCGTGTTCCCGGAACGCGCGCTTGTTTGGGAGTTTAATTATCGCGGAGACCTCGTCTTCCTCGACCAGGCGCGTGCGCAGGAAAGATCGCGCCAGCTTCGGATCGAGGATGGCTGGGTTTATTTTCTCCACGGCTGGACGCGCGTCATTTCGGATGTGTTCGCCGTGGATATTCCGACGCACGGGCCGGTGTTCGATGAGTTGTCGAAGATCGCCGCGGCCACGCGCTGAGGTTCACTTGGGTCCAACCTATCCGGAACAGCCGGACGCGAGGGGAACAGCGATCGTGGATTCACCAATAAAAGCCAACGGTTCCCCCGAAAAATTGCTTGGTCTTCTCCACACCGGACATCGCGTTGGTATACTGGCGCCAATTCATCGAGATGGCGTGGCAATCGAAGAATGTCAATGTGCCAACGCCGCCGTGCCAGATTCCCAAATGATCTTGTTTGTCGGGTGCCGCTTTGCCGTCGAATAGCATAATCGAATTGTCGAATCCGGCGCCGTCATTATTAAAACACTCCATGAGCAAATCCGTTTGGGAGGGTGAGGTGCGGAGGTTGCCGATCTTGATGTCAAAATTGCTCGGCTCGGTTGATTGAGCGGCTTTCGACTGACAGGACATGGCTGCCTGCCCGTTTGCGGAGTAGCTCCAGATCGGGATTTTCCCATCCGTTGGTCCCCAGAACGAGGTGCCGGCCTTGTAATTGCGCAGCGCATACGCTGGACATCGATAGACGGCGGGAGCTCGGAGATAATTCCACAGCAGGCCCGTTTCAAAAAACTTGACGTCCGCCATCTTTTCGCCGGCTCGAAGCACCCGGTCGGGCGGGTAGGCATAGCTGGGATCGTGAAACTCGAATCCCCAGCCAGGAAAAATATCATAGTTGTCGGATGAGTATAATTGATAGGCAAGACCCATTTGACGATTGTTATTCAGGCAACCCGTCGCTTGGGCTTTACCCTTGGCGCGGGACAGCGACGGGAGGAGCATTCCAGCCAGAATTGCAATGATTGCAATCACCACCAACAGTTCAATCAAGGTGAATGCTCCGAACGCGTTCCTCAGTGACGTTTGGAATGGCTTATTTCGTTTCATAAATATCTGAACGTGGCCTGGTGTATCTTGATCGGAGCGTGGCACCCCCCGGAGAAACCAACTTCATCCCGGGGCCTTCCTGCAACAGCCATCCGGGTTGAATGTCCCGAACGAGACCGAGTTTGCGACTTGCCATGGCGAATCATCGGAAGAGTGACAAGGATGTGATGTGATGTGTGCCAAAGTTCTACCTGCGTTTGTCGGCCATTGCAATTACGCTTTTGGCTACCCGATCGGTGGGCCTGCCTTCGAAACGCAAGTTCATTTCGACATGGCCCGCGCACGTGTTAAGAATACGGCACCCATGAAAGTCGGAATTGATTCCTACTGCTACCACCGCTTCTTTGGCGAGGTCTATCCCATGCAGACGCCGGCGGCCCGACCCTATACGATGGACGCGTTCCTCGACCGCGCGAAGGCGCTCGGTTGCGACGGTGTTTCCCTGGAGTCCTGTTTCTTTCCCGAGTTCAGCGCGAACTATCTCACCGGACTGCGACGCAGGCTCGATACCCTCGGCTTTGATCGCGTCTATGCCTGGGGTCATCCCAACGGATTGGAGGCGGGCGGCAGCGTGCAGGCGAAGGCCGAGTTGCTCGCGCACATCGAGTGCGCCCGACTTATCGGCGCGCCGGTGATGCGTGTGGTGGGCAGCAGCCTGATGTTTCGGTTCGCGCCGCACGAGCCACAGCTGAAGATTCTGGCGGAATGGTTCCGCGAGGCGACGGACGTCGCATCGAAGCATGGCATACGGCTCGCGGTCGAAAACCACATTGATTACAACGCGGATGAAATCCTCTGGCTCATCGAGCAGGTCGGTTCCGAGTATTTCGGCATCAATCTTGATACCGCGAACTTCCTTCGCGTGCTCGATGACCCGGTCGAAGCCACCCGCAAGCTGGCGCGCCACGTCCTTGCCACGCATGTGAAAGACATCCGGCCCGTCAAGGGCGTGAGTGCGCGCGAGTGGTATTATTTCTCCTGCGTCGCGGCCGGCGAGGGATTGATCGAGATCGACGCGATTGCACAGGTGCTCAAGGATGCGGGCTATCAGGGATTCCTTGCGTTCGAGACGGACATGCCACATCCCGACTACCGGGACCGCGAGGAGGAGATGATCGAAAAGAGCATCCGCCATCTAAAAAATGTCGCAGCCAATTTGAAATGAACCACGCCATGCCTGCCAAGAAGGAACTCCGCATTGCCATCCTCGGTTACAACTTCATGGGAAAGGCGCACAGCAATGCCTGGTTGCAGGCCGCACGCTTCTTTGATCTGCCGCTCCGACCCGTCCTGCAAGTGGCCTGTGGACGCAGCGAGGGCGCCGTGCGTGCCTTCGCCGACACCTGGGGTTGGAAGGAAGTCGAGACCGACTGGCGAAAGGTCATCGCGCGCGACGACGTCGACGTGGTGGACATTTCGCTGCCGCAACATCTGCATCACGAGGTCGCCATCGCCGCTGCACGCGCGGGCAAGCACCTGTTCTGCGAGAAACCGATGGCGCTGACGGTTGCCGATGCCGAGGCGATGTTGTGTGAGGCGGAAAGGGCGAAGGTGGTGCACTATGTCAATCACAACTACCGTCGTACCCCCGCCGTGCGCCTTGCGCGACAGTTCATCGAGGAGGGAAAAATCGGCCGCATTTTCCATTGGCGCGGCGCATATCAGCAGGACTGGATCGTGGACCCGAATTTCCCGCTCACATGGCAACTTCGGAAGGAGACAGCCGGGAGCGGTCCGCACCACGACCTTAATTCGCACAGTGTGGATCTCGCGCACTATCTCGTCGGCGACATTACGAGCGTCTCGTGCCTGACGGCGAGTTTCATCAAGGAACGCCCTCTGCCCAGCGACGGCGCGACCGCGTTTGCCGCGGGTGCGGGCGGCGGGACGACGCGCGGCGCCGTGACGGTCGAGGACGCGTCGCTGATGATGGTCGAGTTTGCCAACGGTGCCGTCGGCTCGTTCGAGGCGACGCGGTTTGCGCCGGGGCGGAAGAATCGGAACTCGTTCGAGATCTATGGGAGCGAGGGGGCTCTGGTGTTCGATCTGGAGCGGATGAACGAACTGCAGTTTCATTCGCGCCACGACCCGGCCCATGCGCAGGGCTTCCGCACCGTCCTCGCCACCGAGTCGTGCCACCCGTACATCAAACACTGGTGGCCTCCGGGACACGTCATTGGCTACGAGCACGCCTTCACGCACGGCGTGGTGGATTTTGTCGGGGCCGTGGCGAACGGCACGCCGCTCGAACCCAATTTTCGCGACGGCGTAAAATGCATCCGCGTGCTGGAAGCCGCGCTGAAATCGGCCGCGAACGGCCGGAAAGAATTGATATGAAACCTCGCATCGTCCCCATCTTTTTCAACCCCGGTCGCGATGGTGGCTTTGACACGCAACTCGACCTCCTCCGCGCTCTGCTCGGCAACGATGCGGAGTTCCTCGCACCGGTGCCGCTCGGTGCCAATCTCCCGGACTGCGAGGCGGCGGTTTTCCCGCAGTTGCTGGGCGAGGCCTACCGCCGCGTGCCGGACTTCCGCGCGCTCACGCGGCCGCTGCTTATCCTCACCTCCGAGTTCGGCACCCTCTCGATGTGGGATTGGGAACTCATCACGTATCTCAAGAGCGAAGGCGTCGGGGCCGGAATCATTGCGCCCTATCACATCGATCATACCCGCGTCGTCTTGCGCGCCCTCGCCGTGAAGCGCCAGTTGCACACGAGCAAGTTCATCGTCTATCAGGATAATCCCGGCGACGGAATGCAGGCGCCGATTTTCAAACGCTTTTACTGGTGGGAGAATGAGTGCGTCCAGCGCATGCTGAGCAAGTTCGGCATCACCATCGAGAAGCGGAGCTTCAGGAAACTGGGTGCCGAAGCGAAGGCGATACCCGATTCCGACGCCCAGGCTGCGTGGCGCGCGTGGCCCTTGCCGCACGCGCTCCCCGAGAAATCACTCAACGCCGCCCTGAAACTCTACCTCGCCGTGAAGTGCGACATTGGCGACGACTCCGCCGTGCAGGGGGTTGGCATCAATTGCCTCAACGAATCCGCCTTCTCCGATTGCACACCCTGTCTCGCATGGAACCTGCTCTACCAGGAGCGCGGCCTGATCTGGGGCTGCGAGGCGGACATCATGGCGATGCTCACCAAACTTATCCTGCATCGCTCGCTCGGCGCGCCCATCATCCTGACGAATCTCTACCCGTTCCTCATGGGCCAGGCCGCACTCAAGCACGAGCGCATCGCCGATTTCCCGCCGGTCGAAGGCGACCCGCGGAACTACATTCTCGTTGCCCACTGTGGTTATCTGGGCGTGGTGCCGCAGTCCTTCTCCACCGAATGGACGTTGCGGAAAAAGGTGCTCGCGATCGTCGACGAACACGCCAGCGCGATTGACGCGCGTCTGCCCACCGGCCCCATCACGCTCGCCAAACTGCATCCCGACATGACGACAATGACCGTCGTCGAAGGGGAACTCACGGGCTATGCGGGCTATCCCGGATCGGACTGTTTGAACGGCGGCGTGATCCGTGTTCCCAACGGCCACCGGTTGATGACGCAGCTGGCATCGCACCATTACTTGCTGCTCACCGGCCATCATCTCGCGGCCATCGAACCGGTGGGGACCGTGTTTGGCCTGACGCCGAAGGCGGTGTGACCTGTCGGGCAGGCAAGCCTGACGCCACGTCTGTCCATGAGTGAACTGCCGAACTGCCGGGATTGCGCCATGGGCGCATCCCGAGATTGTTGGTAGAGGTTGTCGCGTTTCGGATGTTGTTACCGCTGGGCACTCGATCACGGCAATTCCAAGGCCTGGCAGCCGCAGGGTGCCGGATCCGTTGACAAATACCATGTCCCGACCGGGACATTTTATGTGTAGCAATGGCCAATCTCCAGGCCCAGCGCATCGGCGCCGGGAAGCGGGCAATGGAGGGAATGGAGTCCCCCATAGATTCGAGGAGAAACGCAAATTGCCGGGGGGAAGAACCGCGGATTCACACGGATTGACGCGGATAAGGGGAAGCCGTTGCCTCTCACCTTTTGAGTGAGCGCCCGGAATCAGTCTTTATCGGCGTTCATCCGCGGTTCCAAACTCCGGTTAATTGGATTACAGGAATATCCAGGCAGAGGGCTTGGTGAGGCCATTTGTTGAAGGAGCGCGGTGCGTTAGGAGGGAAATAAATCATTCCTTGGGAAAGTACGTCTCGCCAATAGACATGCTTCATCAAAAAAAGGCTGAAAGCTGAATCTTTTCAGATTTTTGTCTCACACCCCTTGCCGATTGACAATGCGGTTGACGATTCCATCCCATGGACGTGTCATTACGGTCCATCGAAACTGCGCCTGACCTCATGAGATGCTCCATTAACCGAGCCACCGGCCACCGGCTCACCGCCCAAGTCCCATTCGTCCGTGCGCTTGTTTTGCTGCTCTTGCTGTCGGGATGGGCCGCCAGCGTTGCCGCCACGAATTCCCCGATACCCCGGTCCGGTGCTCCCGCAACGCTGGCGTCCGCCGGGCATTGGTCTTTCCAACCGCCCGCCCCCGTGGCTGTCCCCGGGCCGGTGCCGACGGCGGTCGGCGGGAATCCAATCGATGCGTTCCTCACCAAGAAGCTCCGTGAAATTGGAGTGGAACCCGTCCCGTCCGCCGGCAAACCCGACCTGCTACGCCGGGTTACGTACGACCTCACCGGGCTGCCGCCCACGCCCGCCGAACTCCGCGATTACCTCCAGGACACGTCGGCCAATGCGTATGAAAAAGTCGCCGATCGGCTGCTGGCGTCGCCCGCCTTCGGCGAGCGCTGGGCTCAGCACTGGCTCGACCTGGCCCATTACGCCGATTCCAATGGATTTGAGGCGGATTCGGACCGACCCGATGCTTGGCGTTATCGCGACTGGGTTATTAAAGCGTTCAACGAGGATCTTCCCTATGACCGTTTTGTTTCACTGCAGGTTGCGGGCGATGAAGTGGCCCCGGGGAATAACGAAGCGTTGATCGCCGCGGGCTTTGCGCGCAGTGGTCCGCGGGAAATCGTGGGTGGCAATATCGATCCGGAGGCGGTGCGCCAGGCCGAATTGACCGCGACGACCACGACGGTGGGGTCCGTGTTTCTGGGGTTAACCATTGGCTGCGCCCGTTGTCATGACCACAAGTTTGATCCCTTGCCCACTACGGACTACTACCGCCTACAGGCCTTCTTTGCTGGATCTCAGCTCAGCGAGGTTCCGATCCACACCGAGCAGGAGAAGAAATGGTTTGTAGAGGAGACCGCGCGGATTAATGCGTTGATCAAGCCCATCGAGGCAGCCAAGGCGAAGCTCGAGGAGCCATTCAAGAAGCAACTCACCCAAATCAAAGAGGCTGGACTGACCGCTCGTGAGCGTGCAATCCGTGACAAACCGAAGGACCAAAGAACCGCCGAGGAGGCCCGTCTGTTCGAGGGGAGCAATGTGGCCTTGAAAGTTACCTGGGAAGAAATCGCGGATGTGGTCCGAGAGAGTCCGGCGGAGTTCGAGGCCCGCGAGTCCCTGAAGCGACAAATCCACGAACTGCAACTCCAACTTCCCCGCCCCTTACCCCACGCAATGTCGATGACCGAGAGCGTCACGAACATGCCCGACACGCGGGTCCTCCAGCGCGGTAATGTGAAGGCCAAGCTCGGAACCGTTGATCCCGGTCCGCCCGCGGTGCTTCTGGCAAACATGAAGACGGCGCCCAACTTCCAGGCTCCCTCAACGCCCTTGGATCCCAGTCGGTCCGGTCGTCGGTTGGCTCTCGCCCACTGGTTGATCGCCCCCAATAACCCGCTCACCGCCCGGGTCATCGTCAATCGGCTCTGGCAGCATCATTTTGGCCGGGGCCTCGTGGCCACCTCGTCGGATTTCGGCATCCGGGGCGAGCGACCTTCCCATCCCGAGCTCCTCGACTGGCTCGCCCAGGAACTGATTCGCAATGGTTGGAGACTCAAGCCGCTGCATCGGCTCATGGTGACGTCGGAGGCGTATCAGCGTGCCTCCCGGGAAGTCAGTGCGACCGGCAGTGCCCGGGATCCGGATAACCACTACCTATGGCGCATGAACAAACGACGGATGGAAGCGGAGGGATTTCGAGATTCGATCCTCGCTGTGTCCGGAATTCTCAACCGCAAGCCCGGAGGTCCGGGCGTGTGCATCCCGCTCGAACCCGAAGTTCGTTCGCTGATTTTTACCGAAGCGGAAGTGATCGATCTCTGGCCCGTTGATCGCGATCTCTCCCAGCATTTCCGGCGTTCAATCTATGTGCACCGCAAACGAAATGTTCATTATCCAATGTTCGATGCGTTTGACGTCCCGGATGCCCTCACTCCGTGTCCGCAGCGCCCGGTCAGCACGCACGCTCCGCAGGCGCTGGTCATGTTGAATAGCAATTTTGCCCAACAATCCGCCCAGGCCTTTGCGTTGTCCCTGCTGAAAAGCGACCGACGGGACTCCGCCCGGATTCGGGATGCTTTCCTCCGCTGCTATGCGCGGCCCCCGTCCGCTGGAGAATTACAGGATGCCGCGGAGTTTATCGGAATGTCGCCTTCTGCGTCCGCCGTGGATCGGTGGATGGACTTCACCCTCGCGCTCATCAACAGCAACGAGTTTATTTATGTCCCCTAGAATGATCACCCCCGACCGTTGCCCGGGTCCGTTGGGAACCCGTGCCGGACTTTCGCGCCGGCGTTTCCTGGAGACGGCCGGCCAGGGTTTTGGCGCGCTGGCCCTGTCGCAAATGCTGGCGGGAGAAATCGCTCGGAGCGCCGGCGTCTCCTCCGCGAATCCGCCCGGGTCGCCGCGCACCCACTTTCCCGCCCGGGCCAAGCGTTGCATCTTCCTGTTCATGGTCGGAGGGCCGAGCCAAATCGATCTATTCGATCCCAAACCGGTTCTGAACACTCTGAACGGCAAGCGGCTGCCGGAGAGTTTCGGCACCATTAAAAGCCAGTTTATCGAGAATGATCCGATCTGCCTTGGGTCCACCCGCCGCTGGGGCCGCTACGGCCGGTGCGGCATGGATATGTCGGACCTGGTGCCGCACATGCACGCGCACGCCGACAATCTCGCACTCGTGCGTTCCTGTGCGGTCGATAGTGTGATCCATGCCCCCGCCCATTATCAGATGAATTCGGGGCGCGTTTTCATGGGGTATCCGAGCCTCGGCAGTTGGGTTACCTACGGCCTGGGGAGCGAGTCCGAGAACCTGCCGGCGTTCGTGGCCATGGCGCAACCTCAGGGCACTCCCGAGGGCGGCGCGCCGTGCTGGAGTTCCGGTTTCTTGCCTGCCTCCTGCCAGGGGACCCTCTTCCGCCCGGGCCTGAGCCCGATCGTCAACCTCGCGCCCGACGATCCGAGCTTTGATCGGCCCCGCCAGCGCCGCGTCCTCGACTACCTCCAGGAGCTGAATCAACGTCACCTGCCGGCCGGTGACACCGAACTTGAGGCACGAATCGCCAGTTACGAACTTGCATTTCGCATGCAGGCGGAGGCACCCGAGGCGGTTGACATTTCCCGCGAGACAGCCGAAACGCGCGCCCTTTACGGCCTGGATCAGCCGGCCACTGCGGAATTTGGCACGCGTTGCCTGATCACGCGGCGGCTCATCGAACGGGGTGTTCGTTTCGTCCAGCTATACTCCGGCGGTGGGCCGGTCGCCTGGCAATGGGATGCTCACGATGACGTCAATGCCAATCACGAACGGATGTGTGGCGCCACGGATCGCCCCGTCGCCGCGCTCCTGACCGATCTCAAACGACGCGGTCTCCTCGAGGACACACTGGTGATCTGGGGGGCCGAGTTTGGCCGGACGCCCGTCAGCCAGAAAGGCAGCCGCGGACGGGACCACAATGCGACGGGATTCTCGATGTGGTTCGCCGGTGGCGGCGTCCGCCCGGGAACGATCTATGGGGCCACCGATGAGATCGGGCTGCACGCGGTCCAGGGGCGTGCCCACGTGAACGACATCCATGCAACCATTCTACACCTGATGGGCCTGGATCATCTGCGGCTGACCCACCTGCACAGCGGGCGGGATGAGCGACTGACCGATGTTGCGGGCGAAGTGATCCAGGGCATCCTCGCATGATCCCGTTCTTGATATAGCACTATGAAAAACCGCCACCCGCTCCGCATAATTTCCTTCGTTCTCCTGAAAACGAATCACCCGCGGGCCGTGATCCTCCTTTTGGGATTGGCTTGCCTCCTGTCGCCGGGACTCGGTCAGGCACCCGATCCAGGAAAATACTCCGCCGACCCGTTCGCGGTGACGGCGACGCGCGGACACAAAGCGTCGATGCGCGACGGCGTGCGGCTCTCGGTGGATGTGTTTCGGCCGAAAGCCGAAGGGCGATTCCCCGCGATCCTGATCATCACGCCCTACAGCAATAATCCAGGGTATCAGGCACGAGGCAGCTGGTTCGCGCAGCGGGGCTATGTGGTGGCCGTGGCGGATTCGCGCGGCCGCTTCGATTCGGAGGGGGAATGGGATCCGTTCGACCCGAAGCACAAGAGCGACGGCTACGATCTCGTCGAGTGGTTGGCGGCGCAATCCTGGTGTGACGGCAAGGTGGGGATGATGGGGTTGTCTTACATGGGTTGGACCCAATGGTGGACCGCCACACAGGGGCCGCCCTCGCTGCGGGCGATCGTGCCCGAGGTCGCGCCGCCCGATCCGTTCTATAACCTGCCCTACCAAAACGGGGTGCTCGTGGGCTTGATGTTGGACTGGGCAGGGCAGATGGCCGGACGCGTAGGGCAGACGTTGGGCCCTGGTACGTATGGTGGATTCGGAGCCAACGATCGGCGACTCAAGGATTACATGCAGTTGCCCTACCTCAAACTGAACGAGCTTCGTGGTGCGCTCGATGCGCCGTGGTTCGAGAAGTGGATTCGCGGCAATGTGGCAAGCGACCCGTATTGGCGCGGCATCGCGTACCAAACTTCGTCGAATTACGCGAAGGTCACCGTCCCGTCGCTCGCGGTGACCGGTTGGTTCGATGCGGATTTTACAGGCGCGCCGATGAATTACCTCGCGATGAAACAACACGGCGCGACCCCCGAAGCCCGCCGGCCCCGGCTCGTGATTGGCCCGTGGCCGCACATTTTCAATCAGAACCGAAAAGTCGGCGCGTTTGACTACGGTCCCGACGCTGTGATCAACTGGGATGGCTACGTGTGCCGCTGGTTCGATCATTGGCTCAAGGGCACGGACAACGGCGTGATGCGGGATCCGCCCGTTCATGTGTTTGTCATGGGTCGGAACAAATGGTCTGCCGAGCAGGACTGGCCACTGCCGCAGACGCGCTGGACAAAGTATTACCTGCACAGCGGCGGCCATGCGAACTCGACCGGCGGTGACGGGTTATTGAACACATCGCCGCCCGGCGCGCCAGGCGATGCCGCGTTCGACACCTATATTTATGATCCGGCTAATCCGACGCGCTCGCCCTTCACCGGCGGCCATTTGGAAGACGGCGCGGCCGATACGCGCGCTTCGGCCAGCGGTGCCGGCGTGCTCGTCTATACCACGCCCCCATTGGAAGAAGAAGTCGAGGTCACCGGCCCGATCACCGCCAAACTCTACGCCGCCACCTCGGCTCGCGACACCGACTGGATGGTCCGTCTCATCGACGTTCAACCGGATGGATACTCGGCGATGCTGGGTGAGGGCGTCCTGCGAGCCCGTCATCGCGACCCCGCCCGCGATGGCGCCTTCAATCCCGACAAGCTCAGCGTCATCGAGCCCAATCAAGTGTATGAATACACCATCGAATTCTGGCGGGCGACCGCCAACGCCTTTGCCAAGGGCCATCGCATCCGCGTTGAGATTTCCAGCAGCTATTTCCCTTATTATCTGCCCAACCTCAACACAGGCGCGGACAACATTGGCCTCGAAACGAACATCGTCGTCGCCGAACAGAAACTCATGCACGGGGCTGGACAGCCGTCCCACGTCGTCCTCCCCATTATTCCGCACCACTAATTTGCGCCTGCCTGCTGATGGTTGAAGCTCAGGATTTGTCCCTTGACATCATTGGGCTGCCACAGATTCTGCGCACGAATGTGTTCATGCTTGGCTTCGCTAACGCGTATTGCCGGTTGGCGCCCGGTGGGCCGTTCACTTTTTCCAAATTATACATGTGACTGCACAACACGTACTGGTAACGGATTGGTTTCTGCCGGATTTCGAGATCGAACGACGCGCGCTCGAAGCGCATGGAATCACGTGGTCGATGCCCGAGTGGAAATCGCCGCCCCCGCGTGACGAGCAGATCCGGCTCCTCCTGGCCCGGATTCCGCAGACACCACGGATTGATGGCGTGCTGTTTGTGCTCGCACCGCTGCCCAGGGAAGTCATCGACGCTCTGCCGCCAACCTGTCGACATCTCCAACGGGTTGGCATCGGACTGGACACGATCGATTTGGACGCAACGAAGGCGCGCGGTATGACCGTGGATAACACGCCGGATTATGCCATCGAAGAGGTGGCCGTGCATGCGATGGGCATGGTGTTGTCGTTGCACCGCCAGTTCATCGCGACGCAGTCCGTATTGCTCGGCGGTCAATGGAAGATTCGGCCGCCCGACCCGATCGAGCGGTTGAGCACGTTGACGCTCGGCCTGGTCGGTTTGGGGAGAATCGGCCGCAAGTTTGCGGAGTGGATGCGGCCGTTGGTCGCCCGCGTCTTGTATGCCGATCCCGCCGTGAGCTCCGCACCCAACATGGAATCCGCGCCGCTTGAACAGGTTCTTCGGGAATCGGACATCCTTTCGCTGCACTGCCCGCTGGTGCCGCAAACGCGCGGCCTGATCAATGCGCACGCACTTCAGTTGATGAAACCAACCGCCATTTTGGTCAACGTGGCCCGCGGTGGCCTGATCGACGCGGACGCCGTGGCTGCGGCGGTTCGTGGCGGGCGGCTCGCCGGTCTGGGGGTTGATGTATACGAGCCCGAGGTGTTGCCCCCGGATTCGCCGCTACGCTCGTTGGGCGATCGCGCGATTCTCACGAGTCATACGGCCTGGTATAGCCGGCAATCCGTGGTGGACTGCCGAACTCAGGCCATCCAAAAAATGATCGCCCGATTGCAGACCCCATGAGCATGGAAAACAAAGTTGCGGTCGTGACGGGCGGTGGCAGCGGCATCGGCCACGCAACCTGTCTGGAATTCGCCCGCGCTGGAGCGAAGGTGGTGGTCGTTGATATGAACGCGACGGCGGGCGCGGCAACGGTCGAGTCCATCCGGGCGGAAGGGGGCACGGCGGAATTCATTCGCGCCGACGTCCAACATTCGGACGAAGTGCGGCGCTACGTCGAGGGCGCGGTCGCGGCCTTTGGTCGAATCGATGCATTTTTCAACAACGCGGGCATCGAAGGGACGGTTCGTCCTTTGGTTGATTACCCGGAGGATGTTTTCGATCGGGTCATGGCCGTGAATGTGCGCGGGGTGTTTCTGGGCCTGAAATACGTGCTCCCCATCCTGATTGCCCAGAAAGCCGGGTCGGTCATCAATACCGCTTCGGTGTCGTCTTTCTACGGCCCATCCGGACTCGGGGCTTACGCGGCGAGCAAACACGCCATCCTCGGGTTAACCCGGGTGGCCGCAGGCGAGGTGGGACGACTTGGCGTGCGCGTCAATGCCGTATGTCCGGGGCCGATCCTGACGCCGCTTTGGAGCGCCCTTGAGAGGGAGGCCAACCGCGACAATCCCCAAGCGGTCCGCGAGGGATTCCTGGCGCGCAATCCCAGCGGCCGGTTCGGCCAACCCGAAGAAGTCGCTCGCGTCGTCGTTTTTCTCGCATCCGATGCGGCCAGCTACGTCAATGGCGCAGCCTGGACGATCGACGGTGGCCGTCTGGCCGTTTAGAATAATGCCGAAAAGGGTCACAATTCTGATCGAAGGCAATTCTAAGAAATGCACGTACTTATGCAAAGACAGTTGCCCACGAACCGGGTAGGGCCGACCTGGCGGTTGGCTCTGCAGTTTGGACATTCCGAAGGCGCGGAGCGCCGCAAGACCTTAGCCCATGGCGTGAGCCGTGGGATCTCCGGTGTGAGGCGCGCGAGCCCCGGAGGGGCGATAGAAAATGTAGCGATGTCGCGCCATTCTGGCGCTCTGTCGCCCCTGATGGGGCTTGCGTTTTGCGCGAACGCAAACCCACGGCTCACGCCGTGGGCTAAGGTCTGGCGCCGCTCCGCGGCTTTGCTAACGGCCGATAATCCTTCCATGACGCACGCGCCAGAAAATGGCCAAACTCCAGGGGCCGACTTGCCGGTCGGCCGGGCGTGCGGCAATGCTCCCCTCCCAGACCAAACTCTGTTAACCCAATTATGAAACCCACAACGCTCTTGCCTCACGGTGAACTCCTTCGCCTCAAACGCTGGAACACACCCACGATCTACAACGGTTGGGAACAATTCACCCAACACGACGCCGCCGCCGACGCGTTCAACCTCGAGGAAGTCCGCGACTATATGCCGCAGATGGGACCGATGGTGGGCTACGCGGTCACGGTCGTTATTGAACCCAGCAACCTGGCACACAAGAAGAACGGCGCGACGCAATGGAGCGACTACCGCCGCTATGTCGCCAGCGTGCCCGGCCCGAAAATCGTTGTCGTCCAGGACCTCGACAAACCGCACGTCATCGGCTCGTTGTGGGGCGAAGTGAACGCGAATAATCACCATGCCCTCGGCTGCGTTGGGACCATAACGGACGGTGCGATTCGCGATCTCGACGAGATGTGCAACGCGGGTTTTAAGGGGATGGCCCGCCGCCTTTGCGTCGGCCACGCCCACGCGACGCCCGTGCGCTGGGGTTGCGAGGTCGAGGTTTTTGGCCGCCGGATTCAGCCGGGCCAGCTCATCCATGCGGATAAACACGGCTTCCTTGCCATCCCGCTCGGCGAGGAGAAGCGACTACTCGAAGCGGCCGCATTTATGGATGCCAACGAGTGCAACACCATGATCGCCGCCGCGCGCGGTTCGCGGGGGGAACCCATGGAAAACGTCCTCGCCGCGATGGATGCAGCCGGCCGTGCGTTTGGGGAAGCCGCGAAGGCGACGTTCGGACGCAAAGGCGAATGGTCATGAAAATTGTCGTTCTCGATGGCTATACCACGAATCCGGGCGATCTGAACTGGGACGACTTCACACAACTCGGCGACTGTGAAATCCATGAGCGCACCCCGGAATCCGAGGTGGTCAAACGCGCGGGAAATGCCGAAGTGGTGTTGACGAACAAGGCGCTCCTCAGCGCCGCCACCGTCGCTCAATTGCCTTCCCTGCGCTATATTGGGGTCCTCGCGACGGGCTACAATAACGTGGATGCGGCAGCCGCGCGCACGCGCGGCATTCCCGTCTGCAACGTGCCGGAATACGGGACGCCGACCGTCGCGCAGGCGGTCTTCGCCCTGCTCTTGGAATTAACGAACCGCGCGGGCTATTACGCGGAGACCGTGCGGACCGGGCGATGGACCGCGTCGAAGGATTTTTGTTATTGGGACAGCTCCCTGATTGAGCTATCGGGGCTCACTCTCGGGATTGTTGGATATGGGCGGATCGGGCAAGCGGTTGCGCAGATTGGCCGCGCATTCGGGATGCGCATTCTTGCGTATCGACGCAGCGGTGGCGTGACACCCGAAGGCACGGACCTCGATACGCTCTTTCGCTCAAGCGACGTGATCTCGCTTCACTGCCCGCTGACTCCCGAGACCCGGGAAATGATCAACGCCGCCCGAATTGCGCAGATGAAGCCCACCGCACTGCTCATCAACACCGCCCGCGGCCTTCTCATTAACGAACTCGACCTCGCCGATGCCTTGAACACCGGCCGTATCGCGGGGGCCGGGCTCGACGTTCTCTCCGTCGAGCCACCCGCCGCATCCAATCCCCTCCTCCAGGCGAAGAACTGCATCATTACGCCTCACATCGCGTGGGCGACTCGTGCCTCCCGCGGCCGTTTGCTCAAGATCGCCGCCGAGAACATCCGTGCCTATCAGCGGGGCCAATTGCAGAATGTCGTGAATCCATGAACTCGCGCAGAGCGGCCCGCGAAATGGCCGGCTTGCTTCGGGTCAACGGCCCGTGATTCCTCAGCCCAGCCCAACGGGCTGGGTTGTGTGGTGTTAAGAGATTCAGGCGCCCCAACGGGGCGCGATGGATGGGCGCACGGTGGGATGCGTTATCGCGGCCCTTCAGGCCACCCGATTTGTCGGCATTTGTTACACAGGCCTTTTGCCGCCTTCGTTTTCTTCGTTTCCTTCTGTTGTGATCCGGACTATCTGGACGGACCGCCATGAACCGCCGCCAATTCCTCGCCCTCACGAGTACCGCGCTCGCAACGCGGCCGTCCACGTTGCCTGCCGCCGCCGCGCCCGCTAAATCCAGAATCCCCATTGGCTTCTTTGGCGCGACCCACTCACATGCCGCCGCGAAAATCAAACAGGCCATGGCCTCGCCCGACTGGGAATTTGTCGGGGTGTACGAATCCTCCGCGGCGGGCCGGCAAGCCTGCGAGAAGCTCGGAGCAAAACTTATTTCCCAGGATGAACTTTTCCAGCGAGCCCGAGTGGTGGCCGTGGAGTCGGACGCGCGCGACCGAGCCGGGCACGCTTTGCTCGCTCTCAAGGCGGGTAAGCACGTTCATCTGGAGAAGCCGCCCGCGATGACGCTCGCCGATATGCAGTCCGTGGTGGCGGTCGCTCGGGAAAAGAAGTTGCTCCTGCAAACCGGTTTCATGTGGCGCCATAACCCGGGCTTCCAGGCCTTGTTTGAGGCAGTGCACCAAGGCTGGCTGGGCGACGTGTTCCTCGTGCGCGGCTTCATTAGCAACAACCTCTCGGCTGCGAGCCGGCTCGAGTGGGGCGAGTACCCAGGAGGTTCGATGTTCGAATTGGGTTCGCATCTCGTCGACGCCACCGTGCGCCTCCTCGGCAAGCCGAAAGCGATCACACCGTTCGTGCGCCATCACGGCTCGTTTAATGATTCACTCAAGGACAACAACGTCGCCGTTCTGGAATACGACCGCGCGACCGCCGTACTCATCAACACCGCACTCCAATCGGGTGCGACACCGCAGCGCTCGTTTGAAGTGCTGGGCACGAACGGATCCGCCACACTGCAACCCATTGAGGCACCGACGCTCACCATCGACTTGGCGAAGCCCGCCGGGCCTTACCGAAAAGGCTCCCAGGCGATTCCGATGCCCGTTTACCGGCGTTACGAGGCGGATCTCGCCGAATTAGCCGCCGCCGTGCGCGGGGAACGTTCACTGTCCGTTTCGCTCGCGGACGAACTGCTGGTGGGCGAAGCCATTCTCCGCTGCAGCGACATGCGGTGACCGCCAGGGCAGGGTGCATTCACAGGTTGGTGCTTCCCGTCCTCCGCCCTCCGCGTGAATCAACGTTTCATTTTCAGCCCGTCACCCTTTGACACATCGCTCCGTCGCGGGCATTTTTCAGTGTAATGAGCTCCGAAATCATATTCGAAGTTACCGAGGGGGAAGAGGGCGGATATTGTGCCTCCGCTCTGGGCTATGGCATCAACACGCAAGGCGAAACCCTGTCCAAACTCCGGGCCATGGTGAGGGACGCGGTTGCCTGTTATTTCGACAATTCGCAGCCGACACCAAAGATTATTCGGCTTCACTTCGTTCGGGATGAAGTGATGGCGCGATGAAGACGCCCCGCGACGTCAGCGGCGAGAATTTGGCCAAAGCGCTCCGACAACTGGGGTAGGCGATTACCCGCCAGACCGGTTCCCACCTCCGTATCACCACTCAGGAGCACGGAGAGCACCACGAAGTCATTCCCAACCATAGCCCGATCAAGATTGGTACCCTTAGGAGGTCGCGATGGACAATCGGCATTTAGAAAAGCCGCGGAGCGGCGCTAGACCGTAGCCCATGGCGTGAGCCGTGGGGATGACGTTCGAACGAAACGGTAGCCCCGTCAGGGGCGACAGAGCTGGAGAAGTGCGCCGTGTGCCAAATTCTCTGTCGCCCCTCCGGGGCTTGTGCGCGATGCACCCGCGAACCCACGGCTGACGCCATGGGCTACGGTCTGACGGCGCTCCGCGCCTCCGGATGTCGCCACCGCAAGCAGCTGCAGAGCCTTCCCTGTACATCCGCTGATATTGCCCCCCCCTTCAGTCGCGGCACGAACCGCGCTGCGGCCCTGTCCGTCCGCTGAACGCGGGCGGGGTTATCGCAGCGCGACAACCTCTACCAACAACTTGGGGAGGCACCGGCTGAACGACTTTCTGTAATTAAGGGATTGCCTCTTGAGGAATTCTTTGTCTCAATCCTGTCCGTTGCCGAAAAAACGATCACTAACATGAAAAAACGCTCATACCTACCAATTCTGTTCGCTTCGGTGTTCCTACCACCGCTTGCTCAGGCCGCTGAGTTCGATATCACCACGTTTGACCCAACCTCCACAGGCGTTTGGTCTAGCCCTAACAGCACATTCCTCATGGTTCCCAAGGTGGCGAATGGCTCGGTCACTCTTGACGGTGCCTCGACATCGGCTGAATACGGTGGATTCGTTGGTGTGCAGGTCTCCCCTGGTAACCCAGACGGATCAAAGGGTAGCGCTTGGATTCTAGATTTTGGGGCTCCACTTGCTTGGGACAGCAGTGAGGACAACAGCTTTACGTTCCTTCTCTCCCATGACGACAACTACCTCTACGTCGGTGTGAACACCAAGGACGACGTCGTGAATAGCGACGACGACAATGGTTCCTTCTGGAAGGATGACGCCATCGAAATGGTTGTGGACGCCTTATCGGATGGGTATGACAACAACACCGACAGTTCCAAAGACGAATATGGTGGGCATAATTATGTCAATTACCAGGGACGGTTCCATGGTTGGGACGATGTAGCTGGAACGAAGAATGCCAGTCAAACCTGGGCTTCGGCCGTCGATTGGAAATACGGCCAGACGGGCGAGATATTTGGCTTCGGCAAGTCGGTTACGGGCGGCTGGCAGATGGAAGTGCGGTTCAAGAAGAACTTGTTCGAATCGCCCACCAAGGGCAACAAGCTGGCAAATGGCTACATCATGGGCTTCAACATTGGTATGGATGATGACGATGGAAAGCTGCCAGATGCCGCAACCGGCACGCTAAGCGTCCAGTACTTCTGGGCCAATCGTTCAAAGTACAAAGGAGTTGATGCCGCGTATCTCGAGACTCTTACTCCCGAAGAAAAGAACCTCCAAGTTTGGCGAGCTGACACCGAGAATCATCCTTTAGGGGTCGATTCTGGAGGTCGACTTTCTCACGCTGGCGCAGGCCAAGTTGTTTTCGGCTACGATGCAGACAAGAAATCGACTGGAAAGGTCCTGTTTTTCTGTGCCAGTGCCGATGCCCCGAACCTCGGTGACGGTGGTTTGATTGCACTCCTGCGAGCGAAGGGTTACACGGTCACTGTGATGAGTTCAACGGGCCCGACTCCGGACGAGGTTCGCGCCGCGTGTGTCGGCCAGGACGTGGTCTTCATCTCCCAGAGCCTTGGGTCTGGTACGACCCTCGAGCCGATCGGTGATCCCCCCGTGTCAAAGTTTATCATGCGCGATGTCGATATTCCGATCATCTCTAACGAAGCGTTCATGTATGACAACGCGGAATGGACGACCCATCCCGAGGACTTTTCCAATGAATTCTCGTTTTTCGGCAACACCGGACGTACGGAAACTACCCAAGATCCGGCGATTATGGACGGGCGAGATTCCCTGTTCATTCGCAAAGCCGACCATCCTATTGCCAAGGGACTTACCCTCGGGGCAAAAGGAAAAGCGAAGGTCTTCACAACGCACTACAGCCTGAACTACGGCACGCCAGGGCCTGACGCAGACGTCATCGCCAGCGTTCAAGATGACGGAAAGTTTCCGACTGATTGGGTGTACGAGAAAGGCGACAAACTGGTGGATGGAAGCGTCTGTCCCAATAAGCGCATTGCCTTGTTCCTCGGTCAGACGGCGGCAGCGGTTGCCAACTGGGACACGGATGTCGGCATCCTGACCGCAGATGGAAAGCGAATGCTCTTCAACACCATCGACTACGCCATCGGCAAGACCACCGTGGTCCCACCGACCATCTCCATCGCGAAGAGCGGTGCGAATGTCGTGATCACCTACGCGGGCGGCACGCTACAGAGCTCCGCAACGATCAACGGGATCTATGGCAACGAAGCTGGGGCCAGCCCGGTGACGGTCACGGCGCCGACCGGAAACAAGTACTATAAGGTCAAAGCGAACTGAGCTGTCAGTACTCTTGCGGTCATGGAACCGCAATCTTTTGCAAATGGCCGGGCTCCACGCCCGGCCATTTTTCTGTTTCTGGACGGCCTTACCCGTGAGCTTCGTGGGGCCGACCTGCCGATCGGCCGGGCGCGCGGCAGCACGCTTCAACCAAGGGTTCATGGCCACAATTCATGTCAATTGTTAAGGTTTTCCCTGCACTTGAACCGACTCCATTTCGCAATTCGAGGACGAAGAACGAGGACGATCGCAAATCGACGACGAAGAACGAGGACGATCGCAATTCGAGGACGAAGAACGAGGACGAGGACGATTTGAAGGACCGCATTGCGGCGCTTTCGTCCACGTCCTCGTCCGTCGATGCCGACGACCCGCACATCGACCTATGAACAGGGACGCACGGAGCACGGTTCATGGTCTTGATTCGTTAGGCCCAAAGGGCTCCGTCACGCCGGCATCAAAAGGCATCCACCCTTTGTCCGCGGTTCATGGTCCTCATTCGTTAGGCCCAAAGGGCCCCGTCACGCCGGCATCAAAAGGACTCCACCCTTTGTCCGCGGTTCATGGTCCTCACATTCGTTAGGCCCAAAGGGCCCCGTCACGCCGGCATCAAAAGGCATCCACCCTTTGTCCGCGGTTCATGGTCCTCATTCGTTAGGCCCAAAGGGCCGTCATCCCTCAGCCCAGGCCAACGGCCTGGGTATGGCGTCGTTGATATGCGGCGGCCTGAAGGGCCGCGATAGAAACGGCCTGACGCGCCCATCTATCTCATTCCGTTGAGACCCACGAATTTGTTAATGGCCCTCAACCCAGCCCGTTGGGCTGGGGTGAGAAATCAGGGGCCGTTGGCCAAAAACAAATGGCCTCTCACTCCGTCCGAAAGTGGACAGGGTCCCGCACTCCCGCCTTCTATTCAGATTCCTAATTCACCTCCAACATCAGGGCTCTCGGCTCCCCGGTGGTTAAAGGGGATGAAATTTGAAAAATATTTCTCCGAAAGCTTTAAAGGTTGCCTCAGCAGGAATTCTTTGCCTTAATCTCGTACGTCCTCAAAAAACTCTCATTATCATGAAAAAAGGCTCATACCTACCCATTCTGTTCGCTTCGGTGTTCCTACCACCGCTTGCCCAGGCCGCTGAGTTCGATATCACCACGTTTGACCCAACCTCCACAGGCGTTTGGTCTAACCCTAACAGCACATTCCTCATGATTCCCAAAGTGGCGAATGCCTCGATCACTCTTGACGGTGCCGCGACATCGGCTGAATACGGTGGATTCGTTGGTGTGCAGGTCTCCCCTGGTAACCCAGACGGATCAAAGGGTAGCGCTTGGATTCTAGATTTTGGGGCTCCACTTGCTTGGGACAGCAGTGCGGACAGCAGCTTTACGTTCTTTCTCTCCCATGACGACACCTACTTCTACGTCGGTGTGAACACCAAGGACGACGTCGTGAATAGCGACGACGACAATGCTTCCTTCTGGAGGGATGACGCCATCGAAATGGTTGTGGACGCGCTGTCGTATGGGTATGACACTCCGGGGTCCACGGTTGATGAGTATGGTGGGCATAATTATGTGAATTACCAGGGGCGCTTCAGTGATTGGGACGATGTGGCCGGGACGAAGAATGCCGCCGGGCTTTGGGCTACTGGCGTTGATTGGAAATACGGCCAGACGGGCGAGATATTTGGCTTCGGCAAGTCGGTTACGGGCGGCTGGCAGATGGAAGTGCGATTCAAGAAGAACTTGTTCGAATCGCCCACCAAGGGCAACAAGCTGGCAAATGGCTACATCATGGGCTTCAACATCGGTATGGACGATGACGATGGAAAACTCCCCGAAGCCGATAAAGGCTCTCTGAGCATCCAGTATTGGTGGGCTAATCGGGCAAGATACAAAGGAGTCGATGCGGCGTATCTCGAGACTCTCACTCCCGAAGAAAAGAACCTCCAAGTTTGGCGAGCTGACACCGAGAATCATCCTTTGAGTGTCGACTCGGCAGGGCGGCTTACTCTCGCTGGCGCCGGTCAAGTTGTTTTCGGCTACGATGCAGACAAGAAATCGACTGGAAAGGTCCTGTTTTTCTGTGCCAGTGCCGATGCCCCGAACCTCGGTGACGGTGGTTTGATTGCACTCCTGCGAGCGAAGGGTTACACG
>CAMDJH010000073.1 GCA_945900455.1 Akkermansia muciniphila | reverse complement strand
ATTCGAGCTCAAGGTTCCATCACCAAAATCCCAAAAATAAGCCAAAGCATCCCCATCCGAATCCGACGCGGTGATCGCAAATTCGGCCACTGTGCTGATGTCAATACGAGTCGAAGAGGCCGCCATGCGTGCGACCGGTGCGGTATTATTGGTTGGCGGATTTCGTTGAACGACGACGTCGACCCAAAGCGCGCCATCCGTAGCCGCTTCCACCGGCGTGATATGAATTCCGAATGCCTTGTCGCTAAATGTTCGTCCAACCGTAATCGCTGCGTCATTCTTGCCATCGACCGAGCCGGGCGTGGTGTCGAGTAGCAGGCTGCTCTGGTTCCCGGCGCGAGTCCAGCGGAGGGTGACGCCCGACATCATGGATGGCAGCGTCGTGAAACGCTGACGCGCCTCGATCCAATAGTTGGTCTGGAAATTCCTCGGCACCCGCAGGGCACGAAATCCCGCAACATTTGTCTGGTCCTGCGCAATGATTCGGTACGTACCGTTGGATGTCCCACCGAACACGGAGGCATTGGGAAGCCAGTTCAGATAGTTCTTATAACGGGTGTTGAACTGCCGCCGCCCAGCACTCGCGCTGCCCATGGTATCGTACGTATCCCCATACTCCACACTCGCACCGTTCCCAATCACACTTTGGCCAGAAGTATCCCAAAAGTTGGCGTGATTGAGGCCGAAATTATGCCCCAACTCGTGCGCTGGAACACCCGCGTCCCCTCCGAAACTCGACCGAATCCAGGCCCCGGGTCCGCCGATAACCCCAAGTCCCGCCCAGTCAAATCCAGGCACCGATCCCATGCAGATCAGGTCGAAATCGAAATCCTCCAGCACGTAACCCGCTGCTCGCGCCGCTGCCCGCGCCGCCGTTCGTAGTCCGCTGGCGTCATTATTGCCGTAAGCTGCCGCCGTTTTGGGCATTCGAAACGTCTCGGTCACCTCCGTTCCGTCGCCTAGCGGACGAAAGCCCGTCCGTCCATAGGACGACACGGAGTAGAACTCATTGAGCGCCTCAACCATGTTCGTTCCGGCAAACAGAGAGAACGGCGCTCCGGGCAGATCCGAAAAATCCACGCGAATGAAAATCAACCGCTTGATTCCCTCGGTATACGCCGAAAGCAGGCGCGCACGCCCCTCCAGATCTTCCGGTCCCCGGTCCGCTTCCGACGCAATCCACTGCTCATTCAATTGGTCTGCATGCCCCGGCGAACAGGCCAGTACCACCCGCTCGCCCGATTCCAAACCCAGCTGGCTTCCCTCACTGTTGGCCGAGCGTCCCGTCACGCCACACCGTGGATCCGGGTTTCGAACCAACCAGGCGGATAGCTCAACCTCTTCCAAAATCCGCCCTGCGTTTTCGTCGACAGCCAAAAGGCCATCCATCGCCACCCCGTTCAACGCAATCTTGTATCGGCTCGATTCGCTTTCCCGCCGACCATAAACGAATGCCTCATACTCCTGTTCACCTAAAGTCACGCGACGGGATATTGGGGTCACCTCCCCTTCCCTTCCCGGCTCGGCCAACGCCGCCAGAACCGTGAGATCCCCCCGACCGGATACCCGCTGTTCGACGAATTCCAGCACTGCCGGAGGCAAGTCCGATCGCACGCGCCGGGGTATCCCGAGTTCCAGGGCTAGCCGGGGTTGAGTTCGAATGATTCCGAGCATTTCACTCCGTCGCTCTCGCGCCAGGAGTATCCCTTCGGCCAACAGGCCCTCGCGAGTGTCGGCGGCTGCCGACTCGAACCGTTCCACCCAGTGGTTGAACCGCGCGAACGCAGCATCAATCCCCGGCCGATTCCAGGTTTTCTCCGGCGACGGCAACAATCGGTGCCGTGCCGGTGAACTGGGTTCCATGTTCAAGGGTGAATGCATCGTGGAATCCGAGGGGAATGCTGCCGCGACGGGGGCCGGACCCACGTCCACTGCGGGGGAATCCCCCCGCGAGTCTCCTCGCACGCCGACAACGTTTATTTCCTTCACCCACGACTCCCGCCAATCGTAAAGCAAGCCGGCCAGAAGCAAGGCCGTAACAAACAGTTTAGGACCAAGAAACCGCGTTTTTCTCATATGACCATTACTAATCTCGCGCGATCAGCGGAACGCAGGATACCCTACTCGCTCCATCGTTCGTTCAACTATCCGCTTTTAGTTGCCTCTTTGATTGCAGCCAGAACTGTGCCAGATTTACCCCAGAAATGAAACGCGATCCATGCTGGGTGAAAGCGAGAATTGCAGCACGCATTTTGATGCGCCAACGGGCGGGTAGGATCGTGCCGCGGGATGTTCGGCTTGCGCACCGGTTCGCCTGCGACGCGGGCGTGACCGATCGGCTGATCGATCAAGCGCTGGCCTGCCTTTGCGCCGAACGAGGGATTGAAAACTATCATGACATCCTTCGATCAACCCTGGCGGCCGCAGCTTGACTGGTCCGCACCCGCCGGGCAGGTGCTGGACAAACTCGTCTCGGCGTTGCCCTCCAACCGCGTGTGGGAAATCATCGTGTTCGGCTCCTCACCGTTGCAACTCGGCATTGATTCTCAATTCTTAAGCGGTGATGTAGATGTGATTCCTGACGACGATATCACAGCGTATTGCCAACGGGCGGGATTACTTAAAGGTCAGGCCGCGATTTACATCGAGCCGTGCACAAGCATCGCGTTTACCGCCAGCCTGGACTGGTTTGTGCGGGCGTATCGCTGTCAGCGACAGCACGTCAATTTCACCTTCCCGCACCCGATTGACATTCTCGTTTCGAAAATCAAACGGCTGGAAGAAAAAGACCTGCGCGCCTTCAAGCTTGTCCGGGAAAAGACCGGGCATCCAACCGAATGCGATTTGATTTCGGCCCTGCGCCGTGTTGTGGACATTTACCGCCCATCCTTCGACGAGGAAAGCGAGGGGGACCCAGCGACAAACACCCAAGTCCTTTGGCGCGAATTATTTGGCCGCGATATTGACGTGCGCGCAAGCATTGTCACGCCAGCGCTGGCCGAACGCCGCTTCGCCAATGAGCAGCAGGCGACTGGACTGAAATCAAAACTGTCCAACATCAAGCCCTCCAAGTGAAAACTTCTCGGTGGGGATCCCTGCCGTGCCTCCACGATTTGTCGGTAAACGGCGCGGAACCAGCGAACTCGCCTCCGATATGAAATCTCTTTGAACAGAAGCAAACGAAGAGAACGAAGATTCTTCCCGTCTTTGCCTGCCTTCGTTTGCTTTGTTTCCTTCTGTCGTCATTCCGACAACATCGGGATGCACCGGGATCCCTGCAGGCGCCCATCGCAGACGCATGTATTGGCGCTTTTCAGAGTGGCGTCGATTGTCTTCCCGTACCCATCCTTAAAAAAGGCGTTACCGCTCCCGGGGTTGAAACCGTGCTGACTTTTCGCTCAGCGGGCGGTCAGCAATCCACGTCCGCGCAGCCACAGGGCAACTCGGTCCGGCCAAGCAGTCACCGGATTCTCGGTGCGCCGAAGTCCGTATCCGTGTCCACCGGTCGGGTAAACATGTAGTTCAAGCGGCACCTTCGCCTGCTGGAGGGCGATCGCGTAGACGAGCACGTTTTCCGGACGCACCGGATCGTCCTGTGTCATCACAAGCATTCCGAGCTCAGCCTAGCGCCCGCCAAGGACTAGTCGGAAGAAACGAGGCCCATCACTCGATGGAAGGCGCATCCGCGCGGTGGCATTCCCTGGAATCGGCTCCCCCAAAACGGGCTTCCAACCGGGCGCTACGCTCAACTCAGCGGCCTCCTGCAGTTGCCAATTCGCGGTATCCGGCCAGGAAAGCATCAATCCAGTGCTGTCGACGACCACGTCCAACCGCGGCGGTGTCGGATCCACCACCGGCACTCGAAAACCCTCCATCGCAAAATCAAACCGCAGGTCTGGATCGGATGGATTCGCCTGATGCACCTCGGCGGCCACCACATTCGTTCCTGGAACCAATCCCGCCGGCTGCACCCACGACGAATACGAATGGGTCTCGTCCGGAGAAGTCACCGCCGCCTGCGCAAACGTCAGGAAGTTGACAAACCCTTCTCCAAGATTGCTGCGCCAAATCTCACGCCCATTTAGGTACACTACGGCGGCGTCATCCCGCTGGAGCACGAGACGCGCCAGCAGAAACTGAGCGGGTTCCTGGACCACAAATCGCCGCCTGAAAAATGTGGTAATCCATTTTCCGTTGGCATTGGGTCCAAACTCGACCGCCGTCGCGATATCCGTCTGGCCGTAGCCGAGCGGGGCTGGTCCGGATTTCCAATCAGCATCCGCAAACCCCGACGTATTCCAATCGGCAGGCGGCGGCACGCCGGTATCGATATACCGCCAGTCCGCATGCGGGGCGATCAGTGGCACCGATTGCAAGTCTTCAGAAGTGAACACGCTAAAATCGTACGCTCCCGGGACCGCGGCGCTCACCGGGTTGGTAAATCCCGGTACGAATGCCCAAGGCATCTCGGAAAATACCTGTATCGTGTAAGACGCGTTCGTCATTCCCGTCAGCACATAAACCCCATCGCTGTCCGTATAAGCCGTCTTTTTCCCGGTGACAAACACGCGAACGCCCGGCACGGGTTGTCCATTTCTCCGAACCGTTCCGAGGATACGAGACGAGACGGGACCACCCACCACCACAATCCGGGTGCGGACCGCGATGCCGCCATGGAGATCGGAAGCCGTGCACCGCACCACGTATTCTCCAGGAACGTTCCAGGATTTGCTGACCGTGGCCGCATTGGGGAGCAGTGCGCCATCCCCCGGATCCCAGTGAAATGCGATCGTATCGTTGTCTGCGTCAGCGCTCGCGACGGACAATGTGACGGGGGTGTTTACTGCAACGGTCGTCGGAGCCTGCACCCAATCCAATGTTGGCGGACGATTGCCATTCGGCTGGCCAAATTCGACTGCCAGGTCGACCGATTCCGGGGTCGTGCCATTCTTCCCCAGTGGAGTCACATAAACATCCAGTGACGGGTCAAAAAATGTCTGCCCGAAGGCGAGCGGTGAATCGGCGATGCCACTGACCGATCCGGGACTCATGTCGAGCAGTCGAGTTCCGCGGTTCCCGATTCCCGCCCAGCGGACCTGGATTCCACTGAAAGTCTGGATCGGTGCCGGAAACTGCTGCCTGAATTCAAACCAGTAGTTAAGCGTGGCGTCCTTGGGCAGGATGAGCGCCCGGGCCCCCGCCGTCTCGTTTGTCATGTCGTGGGCAAACAGTCGGAAAACGCCACGGTTGGTAATCTGAGAAACCGCTGTATTTGGAATCCAGCCAAGCAAGTTCTTATAACGGGCATTGAATTGCCGACGCCCAGCCGACGCCACCCCCATCGTGTCGAAGGAGTCCCCATACTCGACTTCAATCCCATCCCCGATCGTCGTTCGGCCGCCGGTATCCCAGAAATTCGCGTGATTCAACCCAAGGTTATGTCCCAGTTCATGGGCGAGTCCGCCCACGTGACTGAAGACGTCCCGCACCCACGCGCCCGGGACGCCGACATTCGCCGTGCCAGTCCAATTCCAGCCCGGTACGGCTCCGAAACAAATCACGTCGAAATCGAAATCATCCCGGGCAAAACCCGCCGCGAGAGCCGCCGTCAGCGCCTCATCTCGCAGCACCGTCGGATCTGCCGCCCCATATACCGCGGCGGGCTGGCGCATGCGCAACGTCGGAGTTACCGCCCCACCTCCACCCGGCGCCGGAAACGTCAATCGACCGAAGCTGCTTCCCGAATAGAAATCATTCAGATCCTTGAACAAACCCGCTGTTCGCGAATCGGCGAACGGATCGCCAACGAGATCCGAGAAATCCACCCGCACCAAAAGTAGCTTCTTAACTCCGAGGGTATAGGATGGGGATGCGCGGGACGTTCCATCCGCCGCCAGCAGCCGGCCTCGCCGTTCCGCGCGGAAAATCTGATCGTTGAACTCTGCGGCATGCACCCGACCACATGTCCAGTGAACCTCTCCCGCCAAATCCACCGCCGTCGCATCCATCGGCGTCAATTTCTTTCCCGAAACTCCACAGACCACATCGGCGCCCCCGGGTGCCACGACCATCGCTTCCGCCGAAGACATCAATCGGGCTGGTTCCGCCCCCACCGCCAGACGGCCACCCGCAGCCACCCCGTGGAAAGTAACTCCCCGCAGGCTCGCATCCTCCAACCGACGCCCGTAGACATAAGCATCATAAGTTTTGCCCAGAATCACGGCTCGACGGAACACGCGGGATCGGTCCGAACCGTCGCGGGTCACTCGCACGACAAGATCACCCCGTCCCGACACGCTTTCTTCAACCCATGACTGGATCTCCGGCGGCAAGGCCCGACGAATCTGCGGGGCAATGCCCCGTTTCAAGGCCTCTTCGGGATCGGCCGCGATCACTTCCACGATCGCTTCATGACGGCGACGTGCCAGACGCCGCCCTTCAGCCAACTCGGATGCCGTCGATACACCGCCCGAAGCCGCCGCATGAGACGCCCACATCGCGAACGCCGCATAGACATCCTGGGTGTCACTGGGACGAACGACCGACGCGACCTCGGCCAATGGACGGGATAGCCTGACCCCCGAGTTCCCGTGCCGCTCGCCGGAGCGAACGTCTGCCGCGGATACCACAGGGGTTCCATCCAAAACGCCTGCCTCCGGCGAAATCGCGGGCCTCTTGGACATCGTCAAAGACAACACGGAGACGCCAACCCCCAAGCTAAGGATTGCCAGAGCGTAATATCCCAGTCGACGTTGAGAGACATTCATCGATCGGGACTGTGCACGAGAATGACCGAGAATTCCAGCGAGACCCGCATAGACAGCTCGGGCCGGGGAGCATCCCGAAGTTGTTGGTAGAGGTTGTCGCGCTGCGACAACCCCGCCCGCGTTCAACGGGCGGACAGAGCCGTTGCGCGGTTCGTGCCGCGCCTGAACGGCGCGGGGACGCCGGAGCGCGGCGTCCGCTACCTTCTCCAACAACTTCAGGAGGCGGCCGCTCAGCCCTGTTACGGTCCGATCCGCCGAAGGTCGGGGTCTGCCGGTAGTTCCGCTAGCAATTGCGATACGGATCTCCCCGTCCCCGGAAGCATCAGATCCGGAGCGATTTCCCGAAGGGGCTCCAGCACAAATCGACGGAGATGCGCCCGTGGGTGCGGCAAAACGAGGTCTGGCCCATTGCGGACTTCATCCCCCCAGGCAATCAGGTCAAGGTCCAGCGACCGGGCTTCGTTCATCACCGACTTCGGACGCCTCCCGAACTCCTTCTCCCATTGCTGCAGGTGTCGCAGAAATGCCTCCGGAGTTCCCCAATTCGAACCACTCATGCGCACCACGGCATTCACGAACCGGGGGGAACCTGGCGGACAGTCTATCGGAGCAGAATCCCACAACGACGACGACACAAAGCCATCCGGTGCCGCCTCCCGCAGGCGCTCGATTGCCCGTCGCACCTGCACCGACGGATCTCCCAGGTTTGAACCCAGTGCCACGAAGGCCGTCGTCGGTCTGGGGTCGTTCTTGAAGTGTATCGGCACGCTGCAATCCCCGACCAGCTCACCGCAAACCCAACACATCCTGCATGTCGTATATTCCGGCCGACCGCCCCGTCACCCATTGGGCGGCGCGCAACGCGCCGATGGCGAAAGTTTCCCGGCTACTCGCCTTGTGCGTCAATTCGACACGCTCCCCGTTGGCCGCGAAAATCACCGTGTGATCACCGACCACATCCCCACCCCGCAGAGCGTGGATGCCAATCTCCGAATTTGTCCGCTCGCCGGTGATGCCCTTCCGCCCATGACGCAACACCTCGTCCAGCTGCACTTGGCGCACTTTCCCAAGGATCTCCAAAAGCGTTGTCGCCGTCCCGCTTGGAGCATCCTTCTTCAAACGGTGATGCATCTCCACCACTTCCAGATCGAATCCCGGTCCGAGGATTTCGGCGGCCTTCCGCGTTAGCCAAAACAACGTGTTCACGCCCGTCGAATAGTTAGACGCCCAGACCATGGGGATCGCCGATCCATGCTTGCGGATTTCTTGTTTTTCCCCCTCCGAATGGCCGGTCGTTCCAATCACCAATGCTTTCCCTCGCTGCGCACAAAGTGCCGCCACCTCCGCCGTCACCGAATGAAAGGTAAAATCGATCACGACATCCGCGCCATCCAGCACCGACCGCAGATCGTCACCGATATCCACCGCAGCCGCGACCTGAAGCCCGGGCATCTGCTGTGCGCACGACAGGAGCGTCTGCCCCATGCGCCCCTTCGAACCGTTAATGATCACTCGTTTCATTGCGACCGAGTAAACCGGCAAATCCGCCGAATGCGAAGCCCGATTGTCAGCCGGAAGGACGTTCCGAAGACAGGACGCGCCTCACATTATCCCACAGCGCATCGGCATTCTGACGGTCCTGCGGGATGAATCCCGCGCTCCGGATGCGGCCCCTAGTTTCCATCAGGGGTCCGGACGACGCGGAAGCCAACCATGCGAAACGCCTGGAAGGAGGGCCAGGCACCGGAGCGGGCGTACGTACGAAGGTCCTGGCCTTCGAAAAAGAACGAGCCACCGCGGAGAACGCGGTAAGCTCCAGTTCGAGGTCCTTTCGGGTTCCGTTTCGGAGACACCGCGTAATACTCGCGGCTATACCAATCCTGGCACCACTCCATCACGTTTCCGGCCATGTCCATTGCCCCGTAGGGCGAGGCGCCCAGATTCGTCTGGAAGTCGCCCCGTTTACTCCCGTCGTAGTAACCAACAACCTGCCCGGTGTCGAAACGCTGGGCACCGGTGTAGTTGGCGTAGGAGGGATCGATCGAGTTGCCCCACGGGAAACGGCGTTGGTCGGTGCCGCGGGCGGCCTTCTCCCATTCCGCTTCGGTGGGCAGACGGTACTTCTTACCCGTTTTGAGGCTGAGCCAATTGCAGTAGGCGGTGGCCGCGTCCCAATTAACGCCGAGGACCGGGTAGGTTTCGCTATTGGGCGTCGCGCCGCCGTGGTTGTTGGGTTGTGTCCAGTAAGGGATCTGGTCCTTGGGCACAACGCGTCCGTTGGGCCAAAGTTTGGCATCGTTATAGGCTGGGTCGGATTGAAACTTCTTCCAGTCGCCGTTGGTGACCTCAAACTTGGCAACGTAAAAGGTATCCAGATAGACCCGGTGGACCGGGCGTTCGCGAGAGTCGCCGTCCCCGAAGTTGTCTCCCATCTTAAAAGTGCCGGCCGGGACGATCAGGAAGTCACCGTAGCCTTCGTTGATAACCTTGGGCGGCCCGGCAGCGAAGGCGCTGACAGCGACAAACAGGAGGAGGAGGCGAAGCGAGCGCATGGTTACTTGGTTCCTCCGAAGAAGCCGCCGAGTTTCAGGAAGTGTTTGAGCGAATCCATCCAAGGTGAGAATTCCGGACTGGTAGTCGCAGCCCCGAAGCCATGGCGGCCCTTTTGGTAGATATGAATTTCCGCCACGCCGCCGGCTTTATTGATATCGAGGAACAACTGGGCCGTGCCGTTGGCCGCACCGGTGTCGGCGGCGGCGGAGAGTAGGAAAGTTGGCGGAAATTCACGAAGTTTTTCGGGCGGCGTGGGGCCGCCTGGGCCGTAGACCAAGAGGAGGAAATTGGGCTTGGAGTTCAGTCGATCAACGGGGTCGGTGGCCGTTGCGTCCCCGGGACCGGAAGCCGCCGTGACGGAGCGGGCCATGCCGGAGCCAGCGGAGAAGCCCGAGAAGAGAATCCTGTCCGGATCGAGCTTCCACTCCTTGGCCCGCGCGCGGACGAGCCGCATGGCTCGATTGCCATCAAGGACACGGTGGGCCTCGCTATAGCGCGGGTTCAGACGATAGGTTAGAACGAACGCCGTGGTGCCCCAGTCGTTGAATCGCTCGGCGACTTCGATGCCCTCGGAGCCGTACATGAGCATGATGTTGGACCCACCCGGGGCAATGATGACCGACGAGCCGTTGCGCTTGTGTTTCGGCGGGAGGAATACGGTAAGGAAGGGAGCGTCGAGAGGGCCGTCACCGGCCGCCATCGGCACTTTTCCAGGGTCCCAAAGAGGAATGTTATACGGCTCTTCGCCAGCCCAGGCGGCGAAGCTCAGCAACAAGGCAACCAAGGCGAGGAGTGATTTGGACATGGACTCCGTACACTCTTAAGGTTCCGGCCGTTCTGTCAAGCGGAGGACCAGCCAATTCCGCATTCCCACATTCCGATGCACGCCGTCGCGGCACCGAGTGGCGCTCCATCGCGAGCCCGACGGCGGAGCTTGAGCCTTGATCTGCGGTCAATGGTACAATCGTGCCAACTCTGCCCGCTGCCGAAATTTCGCCAACCCCGGCTCCCATAGGCGTCGAATCGTCGTTAAGTCGTCTCCGCGCTTAATCGCTGCCAAAGTTGACTCATCCCCCAGCAATTTCTGCATCCGATCAATCTGGAATTCCACGGGATAGAGCTGATGAAACACCTTCGCCAACGCAATTCCCAGTTCACACGGGCGCAGTGTCTCTCGGTCGAGCAGGATGACACGCACGCCACCGCACTCCTTTCCGGCATACTTGCTCGCAGTCGGAGTAAAGCGAATCGGCTCAAATCGAATTCCTGCGATCGCTTCCCGCGACAGCGACGTCGCCAATTGGGTCTCATCCACATAGGGTGCCCCCACAAGCTCGAAGGGAGTTGCCGTCCCCCGCCCCACCGAGACCGGGCAAAACTCAATCAAGCCCACCCCCGGATAGACCGTTGCCGCAGTCAAACTCCGCATGTTGGGCGATGGATTCACCCAAGGGAGTCCCGTCCCATCAAACCAGGTCTGCCGCGTCCAACCCTCAACCGGCACCACCGTCAGATCCACACCGAGATGACGCTCTTGATTAAACAATCGAGCCAACTCTCCCGCCGTCATCCCGTGACGCACCGGCAGCTCATGCCACGCCACAAAGCTTCGTTCCGCCGACAGGACGGGCCCATCGAGCTTGTCTCCTCCAATGGGATTCACCCGGTCGAGCACATAAAACGCCAGCGAGTTCCGACCCGCGGCCTCCAGGCAATGACCCAGCGTGGACGTGTACGTATAGAACCGGCATCCAATATCCTGAATATCGAAGACCAATGCATCCAGTCCGGACAACTGCTCCGGCTGTGGGGCATAGTGATCCCCATAAAGACTGTAAACGGGCAATCCGGTGGCTGCGTCAACGCTGTTGCCGACCTTTTCATCCGCCTGTCCCCGAATGCCATGCTCCGGGCTGAACAATACGCGCAAGTCAACTCCCGGCGCCGCCTTCAAGAGATCAATCGTCATCCGACCCGCACGGTCGCGTCCGGTATGGTTGGTGATCAAACCCACCCGGCGCCCCCGCAATAGACGAAACTCATCCCGTTCCAGAACGTCGATGCCATTGAGAGCTCCCCGCAGCACGCCGTCGTTGACCACCGGGGTCTCATTCGGCAGGCGGCCCGCGACGTGCTCCCAATCAAATCCCGTCACCGCCTCGGCCGCCAACGTGCCCAATTCCCGGCGCAGCGCCAGGATGTTGCCCGCTTCACTCGGGTGATTTCGATTCGACATAAAGACGACGAAGGTTTTCGAATAAGGGTCGATCCAGAGAGATGTGCCGGTCCACCCCGTGTGCCCATAGGAACCCACTGGAAAGAGTCGTCCTCTCGGTCCCGCATACGCGGTGTCAATGTCCCAGCCAAGCCCGCGCCGTGGAATTCCGGGACCGGTTTGCACCGAGACCATCTGCCGAAGGGTCTCGGGCTTGAAAACACGCACCCGGTCGAGCACGCCCTCCTGCAAGAACATTCGGGCAAACCGCGCCGTATCGGCCGGCGTCGTGAACAGCCCGGCGTGTCCGGCTACGCCCCCCATCCGACGCGACGTTGGATCATGCACCACTCCCCGGAGCACGGTGCCATTCGCAAGCTGTTCGGTCGGCGCAATTCGTCCCACCGATATCCGGTGTTTGCGCCGGGATAGCGGAAGGAAGCCCGTATCCGACATTCGTAATGGCCGGTAGAGTTCGCGCGAGCAGAATTCGGCCAGAGATACTCCGCTTACTCGGTGAACCAGTTCGCCCAACAGGATGTAATTGATGTCGCTATAGACAAATTTCGATCCGGGCGGATTCTGCAATCGCTCACGGTACGCCAGGGCAATCGCCGCCTCCGTTCCCGTCCAGTCTCCGGTCTGCGGAAGACCGGGCCGCAGCCCCGACGTGTGGGTGAGCAGGTGACGGATTGTCACCCCGTCCCGTCCCTCGCCGCGGAACCCAACGAGATACGTCACCACCGGGGCATCGAGCTCCAATCGGCCTTGCTCCCATAATTTGAGAATCGCTGGAGCCGTGGCGAGCACTTTGGTCAACGAGGCAGCGTCAAAGACAGTGTCGTCCGTCATCAACTCCCGCCGTGGAACCACCGCGCGATCCCCGTACGCCCGAACGTGGCGTTGCCCGTCACGCTCCAGCCAGAGCACTCCACCGGGACACCGGTGTTCCGCCACCGCCCGCACCACGGCATGATCCATCGCGTCCAGACGGTCCAGTGCGAACATCCCGGGTGCGGCCGGAGACACGCATCCTCCCATCCCGAGAGCGACAGCGAGGCAGGCAACGGCGAACCAGCCGACCGAACGGCGCAGAAGCTGTCGCACCGGTGGAATCAAGGTACCGAGGGAGGCTCGCGCGAAATCCATGGGCCGATTCTGATCGAACCGCCGATCACACGGCGATGTCAAATCTGACGATGGACAGCTCCGGCTTCCGATTGACCGGTCACCGGTGGTGGACGGGCTGGAGCAAACCGGGCAGGGCCGCACCCGAGGATGAGATGTCAATTCTCACCGAGTGGCTGACCGGCGTGTATCATGCGCGGGTGATAAACCTCCAAATTGCCCCGGACAATCCGCGCCAGGAAATTTCCCCGATCAACCCAATATTTACCTGTCCCTTTATTTAATATTTACCTAATGACCTGTCCCTTTATTTTGTCCCTTTATTTACGAGGGGCTACTGGCTCTCGTTGCCAAATCGCCTCCGCCTCTCGACTTATGAAAATGAAAGGATGGGTCCTGGCGTCGGTCTGCGTCGCGCGCGCCAGCATCGGCCTTGCAACCTTGCGCAAAGACGGGTTCGCTTCGCTCGACGCCGGTACGGCTGTGGGCGTCGTCACGACCCAAGTGGATCCAACACTTTTCCGTAACGGACTCGCATGCCCGCCGCCCTTCCCTTAGCCCATTTGTTGCTTGCCCTGGCCGTTGTGGCCGTCTGGGGGACAAACTTCGTCGTCATCAAATTCGCGCTCGGCCACCTGCCGCCGCTCTTGTTCGCCGCGCTGCGGTTTGGCATCGCGTTCCTGCCCGCCGCACTGTTCTTGCCACGCCCGGCGGTGTCTTGGCGCAACATGTCGCTGTACGGAGTCCTGATCGGCGTCGGCCAGTTTGGTCTGCTGTATCGTGCCATGGGCCGCAACATCTCACCCGGCCTGGCCTCGCTGGTGATTCAAACCCAAGTTTTTTTCACCATCGGCATCGCCCTATGGCAAACGCGCGAGCGCATACAACGCTATCAATGGCTGGCCTTGTTGCTCGCCACCTCTGGCATGGGCGTAATCGGGATGCACACTGACGGCAACACCACCGTCCTTGGCTTGCTGATGGTATTGACGGCGGCGCTTTCGTGGGCCGGCGGCAATATCACCGCCAAACAAGCCGGCACAATCAACATGTTGGCGTACGTGGTTTGGTCGAGCGCCATTGCCGCCCCGATATTGTTGCTGCTATCGCTGCTATTTGAAGGCTGGCCGGTGATCCGCGCCAGTTGGGTGGAAGCGAGCCCGGCTACCTGGATTGCCGTGGTTTGGCAGTCGTGGGGCAATACCTTGTTTGGCTATGCGGCGTGGGGCTGGTTGCTGGCGCGCCATCCCGCCGCGACAATCTCGCCGTTGGCGTTGCTAGTGCCGGTATTTGGCATGGCGGCATCGGCATTATTTTTGTCCGAGCCGCTGCCCGTGTGGAAATGGCTGGCTGGTTTCTTAGTCTTGTCCGGTTTGGCGCTCAATTTGCTGTGGCCACTGCTGTTGGCCCGTTTTCAAGAAGTTCGGGTGCGGCCATGAACACCAACGGTTTTAATCTTTCTCAGACCGATGGGGGAAATTGACCGGTGGTCGATTCTTTGACAGCGTTCACGACCGTGACCCCTTTCAACTTCCCTCGCACACTCACCTGTCTTTCATTTCTGTGCGCCGTCACCACCACTCAGGGCGTCGAACTGACCATCACGACGACACAGCGGGACTCCCGCGATGTCATCCCGGCCCGCATCCATCTCGCCGGTCCGGATGGCCGACCCGTGCGCGCAGCGGGCAACCTGCCCTTCTGGAACGATCACATTTCGTCCCCGGGGAAGGCCGTATTCAACGTGACCCCCGGCAAATATACCCTGACGGTCGAGCGCGGACCCGAATGGTCGTCGGAGTCCTCCTCGGTTGAAATTGCTCCGGAACAGAGCTCCACCGATTTGCCCATTGCACTCAAGCGACTTGCCAACCTGTCGTCTGAAGGTTGGTGGGCCAGCGAGATGCACATCCATCGGCCAATCGCTCAGGTTGAACTTCTGATGCGCGCCGAAGACCTGCACTTCGGACAGTTGATCTCGTGGTGGAACGCCGCCAATCCGTGGACGAACGCACCCCTGCCCTCGCCCGTGTTGAAGCGGTTCGATGGCAATCGTTTCGTCCATGAACTCGGCGGCGAGGACGAACGCGATGGGGGTGCGCTGCTCTTCCTCAATCTCGATCACCCCATCGACATTACGGCCGGGCAGCGCCATCACCCGTCGTCGCTGGACTACGCGCGGCAGGCGAAGGTGGCCGGGGCATGGATTGACATCGAGAAGCCGTTTTGGTGGGACGTTCCGATGTGGATCGCGAACGGGATTGGCGATTCGATCGGGATCGCGAACAATCACATGTATCGCACCGGTGTCTACCCGAACGAAGCCTGGGGTCGGCCCCGCGACGTCGCCCAATTTCCCGGCGTACAGGGTAACGGCTGGTGGACGCAGGAAATTTACTATCACTTGCTCAACGCCGGTATCCGCATTCCCCCGTCGGCGGGCGCGGCGAGCGGTGTGTTGCCTAATCCCGTCGCTTACAATCGCTTATATGTCCAGTTCGACGGCGAACCGACGATGGCGAAATGGCTGACGGGCCTAAAGGCCGGTCGCGTGTTCGTATCAAATGGCCCGTTGCTGCGCGTGAAAGCGGGCGGTCAACTGCCCGGCCATGTCTTCAAGTCGGAGACAGGTCCGATCGAGCTGACGCTCGAAGGGCAGCTCGACTCGCGTGATCCAATCGAGCGGGTTCAATTTGTACGCAACGGTCGCGTGGAGGAGGTGAAGCTGCCCGCAAAAGTGACGCTGACCGAGAGCGGTTGGTTCCTGGTCCGCGCCGTCACAACTCTGACCAACACGTTGCGGTTCGCGAGCACGGGACCCTTTTATGTTGAGTTGCAGGGCAGCCGGGAGTCGCCCCGGCAGCGCGAATCCTCCGAGTTCTTCGTGCGCTGGTGCGACGAACGGCTCGCCATGCTCCGCGCGAACGTTCAGCTCGATGCCGAAAAAAAATCACGGGTCATCAAACCGTGGCTGGATGCGCAGGCGTTTTGGCGGGCAAACGCCAGCCATTAGGTCCATCGATGCGGGAAATAGCATCTACCCAACGAAGCTGTAGTCGTATGGCTTCCGCATTTCGCGAGCGAGGTGGGTGTTGGCTTCTTTCGCGCCGTCGCCGGTGAAGACTTCCTTTGCCGGATCCCACTGAAGTTTGCGTCCCAAGTGCATGGCGATAATGATGAGATGGCCCACAATGGCGGAGCGGTGACCCTGTTCGGCGTGTGCAACCGGATCCTTGCGCGACCGAACGCAGTCAAAGAAATTGGCCATGTGGTGGTTGCTCTCTTCGAGTCGGATGGCAGACGCGGGCAATGGGGTCATGAAAACCTCGTCTTTGTTCGCACTGATATCCCCGCGGTTCACCCAGATCCACCCGTCCGTACCCGTAAAACGGATGCCGTTGCGCTGACCTTTTGGATCCAGAATTCCACCGAACGGACTGTCTGCGGTCGTCGTCTTGACGATCTGCCGAATATCATTGGCATAAAGAAGGGTCGCCTCAAACTCCTTGCAGGTCGTGAAGCCACCCGCGATTGGACCCACCGTCGCTTTGGCCTCGACTCCGATTGGGCCGTCCTGCCCGATGGCCCAGCGCGCAATGTCGTTGTGATGCGCGCCCCAGTCCGTGACGGGCCCGCCAGCATAGTCCCACCACCAACGAAAGGTGTTGTCCGCCCGCTCTTTCAAGTATCCCACCTTGGGCGCCTGGCCGAGCCAAAGGTCCCAATTCAGCCCCGCAGGAACGGTCTGTTCGGAAGCGAACGGACCTTCGCGTAGTCCGGCCGGCACGAACACCTCGACGGTCTGAAGTTTGCCGATCCGTTGGTTGCGGACAAGTTCACAGGCCAGACGGAAGCGCCGGTCGCTGCGCTGCTGGGTGCCGGTCTGGAAGACGATCTTGTTATCGCGCACGGCCCGAACGACATGCTTGCCTTCATCAATGGTAAGGGTGAGCGGTTTCTCGCCGTATACATCCTTCTTTGCCCGGGCCGCTCCGATGTTGATCAGGGAATGCCAGTGATCCGGCGTGCCGTTGACAATGATGTCGACATCCTTTCGATCCAGGATCTTTCGGAAATCGGTGAATGTGGCGGGCGCTTTGCCATCCAGCGTGTAGCGCCGGGCCACATTGTTCATCGAATTCTCCTTCACATCGCATAGAGCAACGACGTTGCCAAACTTGGCGGCCCCGGCCAGGTCCCCACTGCCCTGCCCACCGCATCCGATCAGGGCCAAGCCCGGGCGGTTGTTGGGTGAGGTCGACGGCACGGTGACTGACTCCGCCGCCCGCGCGAGATCGCGCTCCACAAACCACAGCGGCAGTCCGGTGGCAGCGGCGGTGAGATGGCATCGTTTGATGAAGGAACGACGGGAAATCTGAAATGCGTTGGGCATGGGCAGATTGAAATCGCCCCGGGATCCACGGTCAAGGTGAAGTCCGCTCAACCGCTTTCCCAGTCCGTGGGCAGATCCCGAGCCAGTCTGATTTGCGGGGTAAAACCAGCGCGCTGATCCGACGTGCGCCCGAGGTCCCCTCCGCAAGCCGGAGCCGTGAGAATAATTTGTTCGTGTTTTGTCTTCAGGTCGAGGTAGCTACTCGTTGACACGTCCGCCAATTCTCATGCCACCGATCGATTCCGCAACAGCCCAACAAAGGGTGCCTTCACCCTCCGTCAAACGTCTCAACTGGGGTTGCGGCGGCGCCGGCCAGCCGGGCTGGCTGAACTCCGACCGACGCGAAGGGGCGGGCATCGATTTCTGCTGCGACATCCGTCCTAACGGACTGCCCGTTGAGACCGACACGTTGGATTACATTGTCAGCATCCATGCGCTGCAGGAGGTTCCGTGGAATGAAATCCAATCCGTACTACGCGAATTCCACCGCGTGCTAAAACCCGGCGGCGTGCTGCGTCTGTGTCTGCCGGATCTCACCAAGGGCGTCGCCGCGTATACCCGGGGGGATCGTGACCACTTTCTTATCCCCGACGAGGAATCCACCTGCCTCGGAGGGAAATTTATTCTCCACATGCTCTGGCTCGGCCATTCGCGCCTGCTGTTCACCCCCGATTTTATTGAAGAAATCCTGCTCAAGGCTGGCTTCCGTTCGGTCGCACACTGCCCGTTTCAGCAAACCAAATCGGCCCATCCTGGTATCGTCGAACTCGACAGCCGCGAACACGAAAGCCTTTTTGTCGAGGCTCGGAAGTAAAACCCAATAACGACGTCCACCCGGGCGTTGATACACGCGGGTATTCATTGTCAATGCGTCGAGAGAAGCGATGGCCGGCACTTCCGATCCACTCGCGGTTTGGCCTCAGCAGTTCGTTGCTAAAGATGGATGCGAACGGTGGAAGCCGGACCGGCGCAGCCGAGGCCATTCGTTGATCATCGAAAGGAATTTCAGTGAAAATTTCTTGATGGACCCGTCGCTCAAGAGCGTCAAGATGCGGGTCATGAAGAATCTGTTTTCATCCATTCTTGGACTGTCCGTCGGCGCCGTGCTTGCCGCTCCCACTCTTCGCGCACAAACGCTCGCGGAATTGCTCCAATCCATTAAGCCGGGCCAGCCCGTTCCGGGATCCGTTGCTCCGGCGGCGGCGCCCGTTCCGGACGCTGGCCCCGCAGCAACCGCGCCGCCCGTGGTCCTCGACACAAGACCGGCATTCATGCAGGTGATCACCAATGACTTCCGGGTGACCAACGCGGTCGTCGTGACCAATTTCGTCATCGTAACCAACTATAGCTACACGACCAATCTCTTTAATTCGAGCGGTCAATTGTTGCAGCCCATCGCTCCGACCCTGGCCGGCGTTCCCGGGGCGGTTCCAATTGCCCAGATACCGACTCAGCCCCCCAAGCCCGCTGCGCTCGCGCAAAATCCGGCGGCGTTAAAGGCAGCGCAGGCGAAAACGGTTAAAGAATTGTTGACCCAAAGTGCCACGGCCGCGTCCCAAGTGCTCGGGTCGGCCGGTTCCTTTTCCGACGGCAAGCCGCGCTCCATTCTCATGCCAGAGGGGGTGACGTCATTCGATCGAAAAAAGGGGCAAATACTCCTCGCTGCGATGAATAGCGCTGCGGAAAAGGCCATACCGGAAGCGATGACGGCGCTGACCGAATCCGCTCAGCGGGTCGCCCCCCCCGATCCAGCAAGTTTGCTCAAGGGTTCCAGGGACGCAGCGACTACTTATCTACTGAAGACCGAAGGTCAGGAGCTATCGAATCGCATTCTGGCAGTCGTGCGAAGAACGGCGAGTGAAACCGGAGTCCGCGATGCCTATCGAAACGTCATGCTTCGCGGCGGTGGATTGCTCGGCACCGTCCTCGGCACCGCGCCGGCGGTCGATACCGACGCCCACATTACCCGGGGAGTCGTTGCCGCCGTATTCTCGGAGCTAGCGGCACAAGAAGCCAAAATCCGGACGGACCCAGCCGCGCGGAAAACGAAAGCGCTCGAAGACGCATTCTCACATTAGAGTCCAGTCACCGACTCCGCCGGTGCCTACTGCTGAACGGGAAAGGCTGCGCCGCCCATCTCGGTCCAGGCCTTCTCGATCTGCGCATTAATGAACTGGCCGATGTAGATCGCAATGCGGTCATTCTTGCGCAGGGATTCCTTGATGACGTCGGCCGCGGCCTGCACTTCAGCAGCAGTCTTGCCGGCGTCCTTGAACCGCCGCACCTCGGACAGGAGGGACTTGAAATACAACTGCTGATTCGCCAGCACCTCGGGGCCACCGCTGGGTCCGTGCGCGGGGCAGACTTTCAGCGGCTTCAAGGCAATGACATGGTCGAGGGTCTTGACCCATTCGTGGAGGTTGCCGTCGCTCGTGTAGTTGTAGGGGCCGTTCACGCAGGCATCGCCGGTGAAGACAATGCGCTCGTTGGGCATCCATGCCCAGCCGTCGCCGTGGGTGTGCGCGACGCCGAAGTGCAGCAACTCGACGCGGTGCGTGCCATCATCAAAAGTGAGCTGCTTGTCGAACAGCACACTCGGTGGGCGAAGCTTGCTAGCGGCGACGTCCTTGCGGTTTTTCGCGGCGTCTTCCCAACGGCCCGGGCCTTTGCCACCAAAGTAGTTGGTCTCGTGTCTCTTCATTTCGGCCAGCACGCCGGCGTGCCCAACGATGGTGGCCCCAGCCTCATGCATCACCTCGTTACCGTAGGCGTGGTCGCCGTGGTGATGGGTGTCGAAGGCGAAGCGGATGGGCTTATCCGTGACCGCTTTGATCTTGGGCAGAATGACCTGCGCGCCGGAGGGAAAGTTCGCGTCAATGACGAGCACGTAGTCGTTGAACACAATCCACCCGTTGTTGCAGTGACCGAAGCGCCCGATGTCGCCCTCGTGGAAATAAACGTCGGTAGCGACCTTTTCGACGACATTGACCTCACCCTGGGCAAAAGGAGCGGCCATGATCGCGCCCAGGGCAAGGAAAAGGGCGGAGCCGCGCAGTGGTTTCATGGCGACGGCTTAGGCAAAATCGGACGAGGCGTCAAAAGAATATTTCGAGAGGCAGCCGGTCTGCAGGACGCCGGACCGCTATGGACGCATCGCCTGGGGCCACTCCACACGGATGGCGCGACGCCCGTGGAGGCAGGGGTTAGTCTCGTGACGGTGGATACCCCGCCCCTGCCTTGTGTTTCCCGCTTCAGTGCGGCTGAACGTCCGTCACGACGCCGCTCACCACGACCCCCGTACAGTGGGTTGTGTATTCAAAGGGGTCCCCGTCGTAGAGGGCGAGGTCTGCGTCCTTACCGATTTCAAGCGACCCGGTGCGTTGCTGGATCCCCAGCAATTTCGCGGCGTCAATCGTGATCGCGGCGAGCGCGTCGCTTTGAGAAAGACCGTTGGCGGCGGCGATGGCCGCTTCGAAAAGCACGATGCGGGTTTTGGGTACATAGTTCTCGAAACCGCTTTGGAGCGCGAAAGGAATACCAGCATTCCGCAATTTCGACGCAGTTTCGATGCTCAGATTTTCGGTTTCGTTGTTCGCACGATACATCGTCGGATGCAGGAATACGGGGAACCCGCTCTTCTTGATCTCGTCGAGGACGAGCGGCGCATCGGACACGCCATCGAGAACAATCCTGAGCTTGAATTCAGCCGCAAGGCGAAGCGCCGCGATAACGTCCTGATGGCGATGAACCGTGATGAGGAGCCGTTGCTCGCCGTCGAGCGCGCGGGCGAGGACTTCGAGACGGAGGTCGCGTGCAGGACGCTTCTCGATGTCACTCTTCTTTCCTTTGGCGACGTAATCCTCGGCCTTTATCAGTTCAGCGCGAAACATGGCCACCGCTTTGGAGGCGGTACCGGGCGCCTTGTCTTTTTCAGCCTTGGCCCCGGAGCCGAGAGTGGCCGCGGTCATGGCAGCGGGATTGATGAGCGCTAGGTCCAAGTTCGGCGGGTAGGTCTTGACGATCATGGTCTGACCGGAAATCAGCGCGCCCGGGCCATGACCCGTGTGGAGCGTCGTAACGCCGAAGCTGCGGACGTATTCGACGAGGGGGTCACGGCCGTTGTACGCGTCGATCGCCCGAAGGTCGGGCTGCAGCGGCGCGGATTTTTCCAACTGCTCCTGGTCCTGCGGCTGATTCAAGATGCCGGAGAATCCAACGACGGTATGGGCATCGATGAGTCCTGGCGTAACGACTTTAGCTTTGAGGACGCGCCAGCCGGCAGGGATCTTCACCGAGGCGGCCTCGCCAACAGACTCAATCTTGCCACCCCGAATCAACACGACGCCATCCCGAATGGTCGCGCCCGCCATCGTGTGAATGATCGCCCCGTGAACGACGATGTCTTCGGCCACGGTGGTCGCAGCGAGCAGGCAGGTCAACGTAACGAAATACCGGGCGGATTTTTTCATCGAGCTTCCTCCCACGTTCCAAAACAACAAAGGTGGGCGGCGCGCGGATTGCCCGCGCCGTAACCGCCCGTTGACCACCGCCGATCCTTTTCCTTTTCCCGATCGAAGACTTTCACGCCGTCCACATAGGTTTCGAGGACGTGGGTATAGACACTGAACGGATCGCCCGAAAGCAAGATGAAGTCGGCATCCTTGCCAACCTCGAGCGAGCCGATGCGCGCCTGAAGATCGAGCATCTCGGCCCCAGTGAGCGTGAGGGCGCGCAACGCACCGGCACGGGACATCCCAGCGCGCACTGCAAAGGCAGCGGAACGGAGAAAGAGCCGCGAGTCGGTCACGGGATCGTCCGTGTGAAAGCCGACGGGGACGCCAGCCTTCTCCAGCGCGACACCATTTTTCCAATCGACGTCGCGGGCTTCGAGTTTGCCGCCGGGGCTGTCGAGGAGAATGATCGAGCACGGCACGTTGGCGGCGGCGATTTCTTCCGAGACCTTCCAAGCGTCGCTGACGTGATGCAGCACGACGCGGAAGCCAAACTCCTTCTGCAGGCGCAGCACGGTGAGAATGTCATCATGTCGATGGGTGTGGTGATGAACGACGCGCTGCCTCTCGAGAACTTCAACCAGAATTTCGAGAGCGAGGTCACGCGGGGGAAGTTTGTCGACGTCCCCTTTGGCGCGGACGATCTTTTCGCGGTATTCTCGCGCGGCAATAAACTTCTCCCGCACCAGCGCGGCCGACTTGGCGCGGGTCCCGGGGAATGGAGGGTCCTTCCGCGAGTTGGTGCCGTTGGCCATTTTGAGCCCGCCTGCGACCCGGCCCGCTTTGTCGGTAATCAGCAGGTCATCGATGGTGTTGCCGTCGCGCAGCTTCACGTAAAGCGTCTGACCGCTAATGAGATGGCCGGAGCCAGGCATGATATTGGCGGTGGTCAACCCGCCAGCTTGCGCCTTCTGAATGCTGGCGTCGCGCACATCAACGGCATCGAGCACGCGCGTGTCCGGTTGGATTGGTGCGGATTGATCGCCGCCCGCCGGGCTACCGATGTGGCTGTGGGTGTCCACGAGACCCGGCATGATGATTTGACCCCGGACATCGCGCGTGGTCGCGCCTGCCGGGAGTGCCGTGCCACGCGGACCCACGATAATGATCTTTCCCCGATGTACCACGAGCACCCCCTCCTCATGAGTTTCGCCGCTAACGCAGATGAGTTGCGCGCCGATGAGGGCAAGCGGTGTCTCTTGCGCGGGCGCAAGGACGGCCCCGCCGAATACGGCGGCCAGGAACGCAAGGAACGCGGGACGAAATCGAATCATGCTCGGAAGGAGCATAGCGGGCTTGGTGCGCGAATTGACAGGAGTTTGCTTCCAGGACTGAGTCGAAAATCCACGCCTGCCAAGAAACTCCAGGCCGAAGTTGTTGGTAGAGGGTTGTCGCGCGGCGACAACTTCTGGAGATTGGACATTTCTGAGCGCTCTTTGGCCGACCTTTGTCGGTAACTTTTTCGGAAAATTTGTCGAGTCCGTCCCGCAGGGAAATGGATGCTCACCCATGATCGAAAACCGCTAACAAACGCGAATCGACAAAGTTTCCGACGAAGGAAAGCCAGAGGGGGCCAACAAATGGCCAATCTCCAGGGGACGCCGCAGCGCGGCGTCCGCTACCGTCTCCAAATGTCCTCACCAGGCCCTCTGCCTGGATATTCCAGCAATCCAATGAACCGGAGTTTGGAACCACGGATGAACGCCGATAAACGCTGATTCCGCGCGCTCACTCAGACGGTGAGAGGCAACGCCTTTCCCCTATTCGCGTCCATCCGTGTGAATCCGCGGTTCTCCCCCCGGCAATTTGCGTTTCTCCTCGAATCTCTCCGGAACTCCGTGCCCTCCATTGCCCGTTTGCAGGAGTAACGGGGGTGATGCTGGAACTCGTGAAAATTTTTGTCGTCCACCCGCTTCTTGGGCTGCCCGGACAGGAAGCTTGCCAGACGGGCGCTCCTGGGAGCATCGTGCAGACCTACACCACTGGCCGACAATCGACGCACCGGCTGAAATGCTTATTAATACCTGGCTTCGCTTCAGCATCCTGCTCCTCGCGCTGCGCGGATCGGCGGCGCCCATCGACGACGCATTCTTTCGTGATCGAATTGAACCGATCCTTCAGCGGCGTTGCTTTGAATGCCATTCGCACACCGCCGGCAAGATGAAGGGGAGTCTCACACTCGATTCCCGCTCGGGCTGGATGAACGGCGGCAAATCGGGCGCGGCCCTTGTCCCCGGTCAACCCGAAGCAAGTCGGTTGATACAGGCCATTCGTCGCGGAGATCCCGACACCGCGATGCCACCCAAAAATCCGTTGTCGGCCGGTGAGATTCAACTGCTGGAGGAATGGATTCGCGGCGGTGCTCCGGATCCCCGGATCGCCGTCGTGAGCACATTGTCGAGCACCGATTGGTGGTCCCTGCGCCCGCTTCGGACCGGCGTTGTCCCAAAAACTGCGGGCCGGGCTCACACCCATCCCATCGATGGGTTCTTGTCCGTCCCCGCAAACCAGTCCGGACTGAGGCCCGGGCGTTCTGCCACGGCGCGCACCGTCCTGCGCCGGCTTTACTTCGATCTGCATGGTCTGGCTCCGCTGCCGGAGGAACTGCGGGCGTTTCAGGGGGAATGGGACGCTACGCCCGCCGATTCGAGCGATGCTCGTGAACAGCATGAACAACGCGTCATGGAACGTTGGGCGGATCGGTTGCTCGCCCATCCCCGGTACGGCGAACGGTGGGCTCGGCATTGGTTCGACACGATCCACTTCGCGGACACCCACGGATTCGAGCACGACCGCATCCGTCAAAACGCCTGGCGCTACCGCGACTATGTCATCGCCGCCTTCAACGCGGATATCCCGTGGGATCGCTTCGTCCGCGAACAGCTCGCGGTGGATGTGTTCTATCCGGATCAACCGCAGCGGACTCCAGCACTCGGATTTCTCGGAGCGGGGCCGTATGATCAAAGCGCAGCGGGCACGGCACCCATGGCGTTTGAGGTGACGGATCGTGACGATCTAATTGTGCAGACTATGGCGGCGTTCACGAGCACCACCGCGGGTTGCGCGCGGTGTCACGACCACAAGTTCGATCCCATTCCGCAGCGCGATTACTATGCCCTGGCTGCGGTATTTGCCGGCGTCGGCAAGGGGGATATCGCATTTGATTCCGATCCCCCGGTAGGCCGGGCCCGTGCTCGCTGGCAACCCCTCGCCGTAGCCGCCGAGACGACGAACCGTGTCGTCCTGCAAAGCGCCGAGGCCGCTGAGATCACCGCGGCGTGGATGACCACGCAGATTGAACCTGCCGCGTGGAAGATCCTCACGCCTACGGAATTCACTTCGGCAGGTGGTGCCACACTGACCGCTCGGGACGACGGTTCGGTGCTCTCCGGCGGGAAACGCCCGGAGAAGGAAACGTTGACCCTCTTCTTCAAGGACACGGCGCCGCAACTCACTGCAATCCGTCTGGAAGTAATGACCGACGATTCCCTGCCTCACCGGGGTCCGGGTCGATACGACAATGGCAACCTGCACTTGAGTGAGTTTGAGTTGTGGTTGACGGAAGGGAAACTGGAACCTCGGCGGATCTCCCTGCGGCGTGCATTCTCTGATTTCGATCAGGAGGGTTGGACCGTTTCCCACAGCTTGGATGGCAAAGAAGGTACGGCTTGGGGCATTCACCCCCGGGTGG
>CAMDJH010000072.1 GCA_945900455.1 Akkermansia muciniphila | reverse complement strand
CTGCCCCGGCGGCGGCTACTGGTTCCTCTCGACCAAGAACGAAGGCACCGGCGTCTGCGAGTGGCTCAACAGCATCGGCATCACGGGTATCCTCTTGCGCTACCGCACCCCGACGTCCGACGCGACCCTTCCGCATGACTATCCCGTCCAGGACCTGCAGCGCTCGCTCGGCCTCGTCCGCGCCCACGCCAAGGAATGGAACATCGACCCGAAACGTGTCGGCGTGATCGGCTTCTCCGCCGGCGCCAACCTCGTCGGCCACGCCTCCTGGGACCGCATCCCGCGCACGTACGCCCAGAAGGAAGGCGTCGACGATCCCCGCGGCCCTGACTTCACGATCTTCGTCTACGGCGGCGGCTTCCTCGACACGGAAGACAAGAGGAAATTCCGCGAAGGCTTCGCCGTGCCCGCCGACGCCCCGCCCTGCTTCTTCGTCGTCGCCCACAACGATGGCAGCAATCCGATCGAAGCCGGCGAACTCTACCTCTCTTACAAGCGCCTCAACCTGCCGGCCGAACTCCACATCTACTCCAAGGGCGGCCACGGCTTCGGCACGCGCCAGACGAAGTTCCCCGTCGACGGTTGGCTGAAGGCCGCTGGCGAATGGATGGGCGCCGAGGGTTTCCTGACGGCCGCCAAGTAAGCCGATGATTTGTATTTTGGAGTTTCAACTGGGGACATCCTGCTTCCACCAAGGGATTACTCCTTGAACTCGACCGACGAGGTATGCCCTCGGGTACTGCAGTGGAGTCGGAGATCGGCTTTAAGGCTGGGAAAGGGCACCCATAGGTTCTTTACGTTCTTACGTTCATCCAATCGCGTCCACTCGCAGATCCCGCATCACGCATATGCCCGGTATCGCTCCGCCCACAATGTCCCAAATCGTCCCGTTGTTTTGTTGTACCATCGGCTAAAGCGCTGTTTGATCTCGATCAGCGGTAGAAGGGCTGCCACGTGAGCCAGCGCGGCCCGTAGTGAGGCGGAGCAGCGCCCGCTTCCAGCGCTCCTAGGTCTGGGGCGTTGCCGCTGAAGTCATCGTTGACGGTGGGAATGACTTCGCCGGCATCGATGGCGCGGCTACCGGGCTTGAGTTGGAAATCCAGATCCATCGCATGATAGACCGCATACGGATTGGCCTGATTCGGCGGAGCGAGGCGGACGAAGACATCGTAGTCGATTTCTCGGCTGTGTTTTTCCTGTCCTGTGCCCGCTTGAAAGTCGGCGAGCGTGGCGAAGGATTTCCAATCGCCCAACTTGGGTTCGTAGATCGTCTGCCCCGGAGGCGGGGCAAACCAGATGTATTGCGCCTTCACGCCGCGGTTCGGCCGATAGCCGTTGTAGTCGGATGAATTGATGGTGTGTGAATTTCCCACATGCATGATACCGCGCCCTGGCTCATCGCGGCCGAGAAAGAGGTTGTTGCGGTAATGCACGTTGGCTGCCGTGCCGCCAGCACGATTTTCCGCGATGACAGTGTTGTGATAGACGAAGAGGCCCGCGGGCTTGCCGCCGAACTTGAAGGGCACGCCGCGGACCGCGTTGTAGATGAGGTTCCGGATGTAGTAAGCGGGGCCGCCGAAAACCGGCTGGGCACTCAGGCCGCTCATGGCGGCGTTGATGCAGCGATTGTTGAAGATGCGGATATTGTGGACGCCGCCGTCGGCCTCGATGTAGTCATCGTTGAAGAGGTGGAGATCGTTGTTGTAAATGTCGACGGACGAGGCGCGTTGGTCGGGATCGGAGGGGGGCGTGCCATAGGTGGAGATGCCGATGGCGTCGTGAAAATAGGCGATGGAGTTGTGGGCGATCACGTGGCCCGGGCCGTAAACCTTGATGCCGTAGTAGCTGACGAGGCGGTGGGATTTGTAGAGCGGCTCCTTCCAACTGATGCCGTCGGGCGTGCGTGGCCGGCCACCCCAGCCGAGGAGCCGGAAGCGGTCGTCGCGTCCGATGATCAGATTGTCGGCGACGTAGAAATCGGCAGAGCCAGCATACTCGGTCCACACGGCGGCACCGACGTTTTCAAAGCGGCAGTTTTTCACCGTGAGGCCGACGGCCCCCGCGACTTCCTTTTGGCCCGCGAAGATGGCGTAGTCGGTGTTGCGGAAAGTGAGGCCGTCGAAAATGTGATAACGCGAAGCCATCACGTCGAAGAGCCGGTGGTTGTTGTCGCCGTCGAGGACGACCTCGCCGTCGCCGGCCGACTTGAGCGTGATGGGCTTTTCCTCGGTGCCCTTGAGCGTGAGCGACATGGAGCCGTCGAATGGCGTCATCATCGGATCAACATAGTCCAGGCGCTCGACACGATAGAGTCCGGCATGGATGAGCAAGGTATCACCGGGTTGCGCGCGACGCTCCCAGACCACGGACCAATCTCCGAGACCAGCACCGTAGTAGGCCTGCAAAATGCCGGTGAAGCTTGGCTCCTGCCGTGGGCCGGTGAAGTCGGGAGGATAGACGTGTCGGGTGCGGCCCCCGACGTAGGGTTGTGGTTCGGAGCGGGTCTTGACCCGGACGAGTTGCGTCGCTTGCTCCGAGATGCCGTCCGGGTCGCTCATCACAAAGCGGCATTCGTATTCGGTCCCAGGTCGCACGTTGAGGATGCTGCCGGCGAAGCCCTCGGGCACCGTGTAGTCGAGGTGTTCGCGTTCTCGGTAAATATTTTCGCCGCCGATACGGACGAGGGGGAGCGCGTCGCGCCATTGGGCGTCGCCGACCTTGCGGAATTTCACGGCGACGGTGGCGTCGCGATTCGCGTCACCCGCGATGGTCCATTCGAAACCCAGGTTCAACAACGTCGGATGCTCGACGTGAAATTTTCCGGGCACGGTTGCATTTTGAGCGGAGGCGGTGGCGAGACCGAGGAGGAAGAGGGCGGAATATATGCTGCGCATGGATGGCATGATAACTGGCGGACGCGCAAAAATGTGCAACGTCCACCAGCGTATGAAAAATGAACAAGTAACTTCTACTGCTCAGGCTTGCGGAGCACAAGTCGCAACGCCGAATCAGTCCAGCGGGTTGACCAGCAAATCAAACTGGCCCTGGACGTTCCACTCGAGCGACTGGAGGTCATCCGGCCTTGATCCTGGCGATGGATCCGCCCCTTCACGATCCGCAGTTTGACATGCCATTTGGTAAACGGTATCGTGATTGCCATGAAGCTGACGTTGGACAAGATGAGTCGCATCGTAGTCCCAAAACCGCTTCGGGACCGGTTCGCGCTGGCACCCGGCCATGAGCTGGAGGTGCTGGTGGAATCCGACGGGTTTCGGCTTCGGCCGGTCCATGCCACCCCGGCACTGACGGCGAAGAACGGTCTTCTGATTTGCACCGGCGAACTTCCCCCGACCGCCTGGGATCTCGGGTCCTTCCTGGACAAGGAACGCGAGCAGCGAAGCCGGAGTCTGAGCGGGGTTTGAGTTATGAGGAAGGCCTGTTTTGACACATCCGCCTTGGTAGCGGCGCTGCTGCAACAGCACCCGCACCACGCCCGCGCCTTTCCCCGTCTGCTGGCCGTCCATCAGGGGAAACTTCATGGGTTCTTGACGACCCACGGCATGGCGGAACTCTTTGCCACCTTAACCGCCCTCCCGCTCAAGCCGAGGCTTTCGGCCGCCGACGCGCAGCGGATGCTCCAACAGTCGGTACTCGCCCACTTTAAAATCATTGCGCTGACCGCCAAGCATTATGCCGATTCGCTCGCCTTGACGGTTCATCAAGGCGCGAGCAGTGGGGCGATCTACGACGCCCTTCATCTGGTCGGTGCCCGGTCGGCGGGCTGTGATGAACTGCTGACCTTCAATCTTCGGCACTTCTACGCCCTCGCTCCCGGAGATCTGATGGTGGTGCAACCTTGAGTTGGCACGCCCGGCGGGGTGCCACCGACTGCTCCGGCAAACCGATGCTGCCCCCCGCCGACTAAAGGGCGGCCAGCCGGGAATGCGAGTGCGACTGACGTGGCCTGCGTCGGCGACACCTGTGTGCTGATTGATATTCGGCACCATTGGATTCAAAGAAAGCGTCAGGGCCTTGTGGGCAAGCGTCCCAGGGCTGACGTTCTGATTCGCCAGGATCCTGCTAACAAATTAACATCCCGTCATGCGATTGACTCACGGGCTGCACTTGGCCTACTGCACGAACATCCATCGGGGCGAGAATTGGGCGGAGACATTTGCCGGACTGGAACGTCATACGTTGGCCGTCCGCCGCAGGGTTAGCCCTGATCGGCCGTATGCGATTGGATTGCGCCTGGGTGAAACGGCGAGCCGCGAACTGTCGGAACTAGCGACACTCAAGGCTTTTAAAGCTTGGTTGGCATGCCACGGTTGTTACGTATTCACCATCAATGGGTTTCCGTACGGTCGTTTTCATGGGGCGCGGGTAAAGGAGCAAGTTTATGCCCCGGACTGGACGACACCGGAGCGGTTGGCCTACACAAATCGGCTTTTTGACATCCTCGCGGAGTTGGTACCGGACGGCGTCGAGGGGTCCGTAAGCACCGTGCCGGTGTCTTTTAAAGGCTTTCATTTGAATGACCGGCAGCAGCGGCAGGCCCGGGAAAACCTGTGGCGATGTGTGGATCATCTGGAACAGCTGACACGGAGGACGGGGCGATCCCTTCACCTGGGCCTCGAGCCGGAACCGCTGTGTTTCCTGGAGACGACGTGGGAGGCGGTTAGCTTATTTGAGCGGCTTCGGGCAGATCGACCCGGCGACCTGCGGCTCGCGGAACATCTCGGGGTTAATTACGACTGCTGTCATCTTGCGATTGAGTACGAGACTCCTCAGGAGGCGATTGGACGGTTGAAAAAGGCGGGTATTCGCATTAGCAAAATTCACCTCAGCAATGCGCTGCGGGTTCATCCGACCCCCGATGTCCGCGAGGCGTTGAAGGCCTTTGCAGACGACATCTACTTTCATCAAACCATTGAACGGCGCGCGGACGGTGAAATTGTCCGGTATGGAGATCTCGACGAGGCTTTAGCCACGCCGATGGCGGATGGTCCGCAATGGGATCGCGAATGGCGGATCCATTTTCACATTCCGTTGCATGCGGAGCCAACCGCGCTTTTTCAAACGACGGCGGATCATGTGAAGGGAGTGCTGGACGAAGTGAGACGGGCTCCCGGGTGTTGTGCACATTTCGAAATGGAGACCTACACCTGGGAAGTGATGCCAGCCGCCCTTAAACAGCGCAACGTGGTGGACCAGTTGGTTGGGGAGTACCAGTGGACGCTTGCGGAATTGGATCGTCGGGGAATTCAACCGACGTGAGGTACTCTCGCCGCACGCGTCCTCAGAATTCACAACAGCCGTTCTCATTCTGGCTCTCCAAGGAGGTGAGGGCGGCCGTACGGAGTCGTTCTCCAAAGGGAGAACTGCTGAAATCCCAAGCGTTTTCGATTGCTCAACGGGTCAGACGGCATAAATTGAGGCCATGCTTTATTCCGTGGAAGTCTTGTTTGATCTAACCCAGACGGAGCATTCCGGGCTCTTCGCGGATTGCCCGTTCCCCTGGGATCCGCTTAAGAAGCTCACCGAGTACATCGCCGCTAATCTGAATCGTCAGCAACTGCACACCGTCGTCGGGTTCGCTCACATTGGGAAAGACGTCAGTATTGGGGCGGGCACGGTGGTCGAGCATGGGGCGATGATTCTGGGGCCCGCGATCATTGGGAAGAACTGCAAGATTCGGCACAATGCCTACATCCGGGAGAATTGCGTCATTGGCGATAACTGCATCATCGGCAATGCCAGCGAGGTAAAGCACTCGATCTTGCTGAATAACTGCGCGATACCCCATTTCAACTACGTGGGCGATTCCATTCTCGGGTACAAGTCTCACCTCGGGGCGGGCGCGGTGTTGTCGAATATCAAATTGGTGCCGGAGAACGTCTGGGTGGAAATGGACGGGGAGCACATTGATACCGGGCTGCGGAAATTAGGTGCACTGGTTGGCGATGGGACGGATATTGGTTGCAACGCCGTATTGAATCCTGGGTCTATCATTGGTCGCGGGGCATTCGTTTATCCGAACGTGTGTTGGCGGGGGATTCTCCCGGACAATATGATCGCGAAAAACAGAGCCTCACAGGATGTTGTCATTCGCCGGCCGCGGATGAGCTGAAGTCGCTCCGGCGTCAGTGGTTCTTCGGCTTCAGCTGCGGAAAGAGGATCACGTCGCGGATACTCTCCTGCCCGAGCAGCATCATGCACAGACGGTCGATCCCAATGCCGAGCCCGCCGGCGGGCGGCATCCCGTGTTCAAGGGCGACCAGGAAATCTTCGTCGAGTTTCTGCTGTTCACCGCCGGCTTGGTGCTCGAGGGCTTGCCGTTGCGCGACGGGATCATTCTGCTCGGTATAGGCTGGAGCGATTTCCTGGCCGTTGATGCAACACTCGAAGACTTCGACGGTCTCTGGATCGTCCGGCGAAAGTTTGGCCAGTGGCACCAGTTGCCGGGGTAGGTGAGTAACAAACGTCGGCTGGATCAACGTCGGTTCAACTAGCTTTTCAAAGACGGCGCCGGTTACTTCAAAATCTTCGTACCCGGCGGCGATATCCCCACCCAACTTCAGATCGTCGATCGCCCGCCGCCGCCGCTCGGCGGGTGTTACGGTAAACCAGTCGGCCCCGGCCTTTTCGCGGACCAAATCACGGTAGGTAACCCGCCTCCACGTGCGGAGATCGATCTCGCGGGAGACCTCGCCATGGGAGTTCTTGTGCTGGATGACCAGTGTCCCGAGCACGTTTTGGGCAACTCGCTTCACCAGTGATTCCACAAGTTCCATCATGGTCTCATAGTCACCAAAGGCTTGGTAGGCCTCCAGCATGGTGAATTCCGGATTGTGCCGTCGGGAAAGGCCCTCGTTCCGAAAGTTGCGGCCAATCTCGAAAACACGATCGATGCCGCCGACCAAAAGGCGCTTAAGATACAATTCGAGGGCAACGCGAAGATAGAATTCGCAACCGAGCGCATTGTGGTGGGTCTTAAATGGTTGGGCGGCCGCACCTCCGGGAATCGCTTGCATCATCGGCGTTTCAACCTCGACGAATCCGCGATCGTGAAAAAATGCCCGGATTTCCTTCACCACGGCGGAGCGGAGCAAGAACGTCTGGCGAACGTCGTCGTTCGCCATCAGATCAAGGTAGCGCTGGCGGTAACGAATTTCCGTGTCTTCGAGTCCGTGCCATTTTTCGGGAGGAGGTCGGAGGGCTTTGGCAAGAATTGTGAATGACTCGAGTTTGACGCTCGGCTCACCGGTCTTCGTTCGAAACAGGGTTCCGCGCGCCCCGATGAAATCCCCGAGGTCGAGGTGTTTGAAAACGTCGTACAACTCATCCCCTAATGCCTGCTTCTGCGCATAGATCTGCAATCGTCCGGTGACGTCCTTGACGTCCACAAACTGGCTCTTGCCCATGTCCCGATGGGCGGTCATTCGGCCGGCGACCGTGATGGGTGTCCCCTCGGGTAGTTCGCCGCGCTCGAAGCGTTCGCGGGCCGTCCCGCAACCGGAGTCCGGCGTGAATTTGTTCATAAAGGGGTCGATCCCCTTTGCCCGGAGTGCAGCCAGCTTAATCCGCCGCTGCTCGATCAATGCGTTCGTGTCATCCATGAAGATACAGTTCGTAAACCGTCCTGGCCGCCAATCGCTGAGGGCAGGCCCCGCGGGTCAGAAACTCAGCGCGGGGGCCTGTCGCATCTGCGATGCGTCGTCGCGGCGGTGTCAGCGAAAGATTATCTCGCCGTTGACCTTGGTGAGTTCCCGGAATCGGGCGTTCAAAATTGCGGTGAGCGGACCCGGCGTTCCCGTGCCAATGACGCGCCCGTCCACCTTCACGACGGGGATTAACTCCGCCGCCGTGCCGGTGAGGAACATTTCGTCCGCGTTGTACACATCGTAGCGGGTCAGATTGGGTTCGGAACTCGCAATCCCAAGTTCCTGCGCGCAGTCAAGCACGGCATTGCGCGTGATCCCGTAGAGGGCACCTGCCGAGAGTGGCGGAGTCATTAGTCTCCCCTTTTGGACGATAAAAATATTATCGCCGGTGCATTCCGCGACAAACCCCTCCGAATTCAGCATGATGGCTTCTTCGACCCCGGCATTGTTTGCCTCGATCCTGGCCAGGATATTATTGAGGTAATTGAGCGACTTGATCGCCGGGTTGACCGAATTCACCATGTTGCGCGTGGTGGGAACGGTCACGATCGTGAGTCCTTTTTCGTAGTATTCGGACGGGTAAAGCTTGATTTGGCCGGCGATGATGATCACCGACGCCTTCGGACAGCGACGGGGATCGAGGCCGAGAGTGCCGCGGCCGCGTGTAACGAGAAGGCGAATGTATCCATCGCGGAGATCGTTTGCGCGGCAGGTCGCGAGCGTGGACTCGATCATCTCCTCGCGGGACATCGGGATATCCAACAAGATGGCTTTTGCTGACCAGTAAAGGCGCTCGATGTGTTCAGTGAGTTTGAATACCCGGTTGTGATACGCCCGGATGCCTTCGAAAACACCGTCGCCGTAAAGCAGACCGTGGTCGAACACGCTGATTTTAGCCTCGTTCTCTTCGAAGAATTGTCCGTCGATGTAGACTTTCATGTCCAAAGTCTGAGCAGCCTACGGATCTCCGGGATCCACCGCAACGGTGGATTGCAGCTTCCTGTCGCGGATGAAACCGGTAGTCTCGGTTTTGTGCAGGGACATTCCTCATATCGATTGGGCATTCTTGGTTCCGGCAAGGGCTCAAATTTTTCCGCCCTGGCGGGAGCCATTGATGCCGGAAGTCTTCCGGCTGAAGTGGCGCTGGTATTGAGTGATGTGGCGGATGCAGGGATTCTGGAGAGGGCGGCTGAACGCGGCTTGCCACACCGGTACTTGCCTCCAGGATCCTTCCGCACGAAATTAGACGAACAGGCGGAATCGGCATACATCGCGGCCCTGCAGGAGGCGGGGGTGGACCTGGTGGTATTGGCGGGATTCATGCGGATTTTGAAAGGGGATTTTCTCCGCGCCTTTGAGGGAAGAGTGGTTAACATCCATCCTTCACTCTTGCCCTCGTTCCCTGGGCTAGAAGCCTGGAAACAGGCACTGGCCTATGGGGTAAAAGTCACAGGTTGCACGGTGCACTTGGTGGATCAAGGTGTGGATACCGGTCCTATTTTAGGACAACGGGCGGTGCCGGTTCTGAATGGCGACACGCCGGCCACGCTTCATGCTCGGATACAGGACGCGGAACGGGAACTGTATCCATCCGTGGTGGCGGAACTTGCCCGGAGCGGGATCCGCGTTCAGGGCCGCATCACCAGCAGTTTCCCGCGGTAAGAGCGGGCAAGGATTACGTTGTGCGCTCTCGCTTGCCCATTCCAGACCTGGATTGCGTTTCAAGAAAAAGGTCGCCCAAGTGCCGGTTCTCTGGCAGGTCAGTTCGTTCACGCAGGTGCTGACGCCCGCCAACGAGTGTCCCGAATGCTGGATTTGGTAAACAATCTGAAAATCAAGTGACGATGAGCCAGAAGTCCGCTGAAAAACCGACGACCACCCCCGGGGCAAGTCCAATTCTTTGCCTCGGGCTGCCGAAGGGGTCGTTGCAGGATGCCACGATCGAGAAGATGTCGAAGGCGGGCTGGAATATTTCCGTTTCCAACCGGAGCTATGAGCCGTACGTCGACGATCCGGAGCTGCTGGTGCGATTGATTCGGGCCCAAGAGATCGGCCGGTATGTTGCGCACGGCTATCTCGATGCAGGACTGACAGGGCATGACTGGATCCAGGAGAATGGAGTGGCGCACGAGGTTCACGAAGTTGGCGAATTCCTGTTTAGCAAAGCGACTCGGCAGGCGACACGCTGGGTTCTGGCGGTGCCCGAGGAGTCCTCGATTCGTTGTGTTCAAGACTTGGAGGGCAAGCGCATCGCGACGGAGGTTGTGGGAATGACCACGCGATACCTGAAGAAGCACGGCGTAAAGGCTGAGGTTGAATTCTCCTGGGGTGCCACGGAGGTTAAGGCTCGGGAACTGGTCGACGCGATTGTCGATGTTACCGAGACGGGTTCATCTCTGCGGGCCAACAAGCTCCGCATTGTGGATACCCTCTTGGTGTCCACGCCGCGCCTGATTGCCAACAGGGATGCTTGGAAGAATCCTTGGAAACGAAGGAAGATTGAGACGTTGGCACTCTTGCTCAAAGGGGCCATCGAGGCCGAAATAAAGGTCGGGTTGAAGATGAACATACGTGAAGGAGACTTGTCGCGGCTCTTGCAATCCCTCCCGGCTTTGCGTACTCCCACCGTGTCCAGTCTGTCACTAAAGGGCTGGGTAGCGGTGGAAACGATCATCGATGAGCCGGTGGTGCGGGAGCTGATCCCGCAGCTAAAGGCCGCTGGAGCGGAAGGAATTATTGAATATCCGCTGAATAAGGTCGTATACTGACCGCGTGCATCGCACGGTCGTCGTCTCGATTAATTAATAAATTATGGGTTCACTGAAGAAACGCCGGAAGGCAAAGATCAATAAGCACAAACGACGGAAGAAGCTCCGTCTGAACCGCCACAAGAAGCGTACTTGGCAGAAGTAGACCCCGGCTGGCTTGGGGCCGCATGGGAATACTTGCCGGGATGCTGACCAGTTTATTGGCCGGCGTTTTGCCATGACTTTCCAACACGGCCCTGCTTCGGCGGGGTCGTGCCTTATTCAAACGTGTGGAGGATTGAAAATCCGATGCGCTCTTTCGCGCCAACGTGGCACCGCTCGGCTGTCGGCATACGTGCGTTGAGTGCGTTGATTATCGTCTGGCAGTTGCGGAATCGACTATTTGACCGAAGGTGTTGTCCGTGAAGCGATTTGTGTCCACCGGTTTGGTGGCGATCGTCGCGATTGTTGCGATCGTTGCGATTCTGTTTGCCGCCGGCTGCAGCACCACGCCCGGGAGCTCTCCTCGTGCTGGGTCAGTCGGTGCCAAGCCCTTACGAAAACACGGAGTAAAGAGCACTCCCGGCTCGTCTGGTAACGTCGATCAGGTTTCTCCCCAAGAACTGGAGCGTCGAGCGCAGGCTCATGCGGCGTTCGCGGCCGGGATTATCCACCAATTGGATGATGATTCCGATAAATCGTTAGAACTTCTCGCCCGGTCTGTCGAGCAGGACCCAGCTCATGAGTCTCTCGTTTTGGAAGTGGCCCGCCGCCGGCTTCTGCGCAAAGAGTTCGATGCCGCCCTGGAGCTTTTGCAGATGGCGTCGACTCGGCCCGATGCTTCCCTGACCGTATTTTCTTTTCTGGGGTTGACTCAATTGCAGTTGGGTCGAACGAATGATGCCATCGCCACCTACCGTGGAGCCATTAAGCGCTCACCCGCCGAGCTCTCCAGTCGAGGCGTGCTGGCGCAGGTTTACGTGGCCCAGCAGCGGCCCGAGGAGGCTCTTGCAATCCTCGATGAAGCCGGCCGAGTGGGAACATCCGAACCACGCTACTGGGCGGACCTTGCAGAATTGTATCTTCAACTGGGGCATCGCTCCATCAGCGTTGCCGAACGGGCTCGATCGGCGGCCCGGACGTCGCTCGAGAAGGCGCTGTCGCTGCAGCCCGGAGACCCTGCGTTGCTGCAACGGCTGGCCGATCGCTCCGGTGACCTCGGTGATTCCGCCGTCGCCGAGCGGTTGTATCAGCAGTTGCGAGAGAAGTTCCCGCAAAGCCCGATTCCAACCGCGAAACTCGCCGACCTTTACCTTCGCACCGGCCGTCTTCCCGAGGCTGCGATCGAGCTGGAAAGGCTGAAGAGGGAAAACCCCGCGAATCCATTGCCTTGGTATTTTCTGGGGGTGATTGCTGCCGAGCAGAAGAATTACACGAATGCGGTGGAGATGTTCTCCCAAGCGACCCGGGTCAATGCCAGTTTTGAGCCGGCATGGCTCGACCTCGCTGGCGCCCAGTTGAACCTGGACCTCGCAGCGGATGCGGTCGCCACTCTCGACCGTGCGCGACTCACGATTCCACCGTCCTTTCGATCCGAATTTCTCACCGCCGTGGCCGCCGGTCGCCTCGGGCGATTGGAAGAGCTAAACCGGCGATTCTCCTCTGCCGAATCGATTGCCCGCACGAACCAACCGCAGATCCTGGATCACCGATTTTATTTTCAGTGGGGTGCGGCCGGCGAGCGGTTGGGAGATCGCGCCAATGCGGTGGAACATCTCCAAAAATCCCTCGAACTCAATCCCGATTTCGCAGAAGGACTCAACCACCTCGGATACCTGTGGGCGGAGAAAAAGGAGAACTTGGAGAAGGCCCATTCAATGATCCGAAGGGCGGTCGAGCTTGAACCGGAGAACGAGGCATATCTCGATAGCCTTGCTTGGGTTTTGTTTCAGTTGGATCGGCCGGCTGAGGCGCTGCCATGGATGGAGAAGGCCATCAAGCTCGCCCCCAAACCCGATCCAACATTGTTCGATCACCACGGCGACATCCTGGCGGCCGTCGGCCGGATGCCGGAAGCCCAGGCCGCTTGGAGGAAGTCCCTCGCCGTCGAGGACGATCCCGATGTTCGGCGAAAACTCGATGCGCCTTGAACCCGCGATGAGCCGACAATTCAAGAGACACTACACGGTAGCCGAAGCCCGGGCGCTGTTGCCTTCAGTGCGCGTCTGGCTCCGCGATCTGCGGCTAATCCGCCAGGAAATTGACGGGATGGAGGAGCGGTTCCGAGAACAGCTTTACGAGGGGGCCGATCTCGGTGGGCGCATGGTTAATGAATGGGTTCGACGCCTCCTTCGGCTTCGTGAGCTTTTTTCCGAATTTACCCGCCGCGATATTCAAATCAAAGACTTCGTCCGCGGTCTCATCGACTTCCCATCCCTCCGCGGAGATCGCGAAGTCTTTCTCTGCTGGGAAGAGGATGACGATGATATCGAATTTTGGCATGACCTCGACACCGGCTATGCGGGGCGAGAGAAACTCTGACGTTGATTTCTCCTCGCGGCCGTTCTTGGAGATATTTTTCACATGACGGTTCCATTCCTGAATCCGGGAGCGCAATTCGCAGGGCTTCGCGATGCTCTGCTGGAGGCGATCGAGGGATCTCTGGCAATGGGGCATTTCATCTTGGGTCCCAACGTCGCCGCATTTGAAGTTGAGGCCGCGGCGTACCTGGGTGTTCGGTTCGCCGTCGGTGTCAATTCTGGCTCCGACGCCCTCACGCTCGCCCTCAAAGCTCTGGGGATCGGCCCGGGAGACGAGGTGATTACCTCCCCATTCACCTACATCGCCCCCGCCGAAGCCATCCACCAAGTGGGAGCGCAAATCGTCTTTGCCGATATTGATCCTGCCACGTTCTGCCTGGATCCGTTGGACGTCGCGCGCCGGATTTCCACTCGCACCCGTGCCGTGATCCCGGTTCATCTCTTCGGCCAGGCCACGGATCTTGACGCCCTCTCTGACGCGATCGGAGGCCGCGACATTGCCGTGGTCGAGGATTGCGCCCAATCCATCGGAGCGGAACGAAACGGTCGCCGAGTCGGCGGATCAGGTCGGGTCGGTTGCTTCAGCTTCTATCCCACCAAAAATCTTGGGGCTGCCGGTGACGGTGGGTTGTGCGTCACGGATGACGAAGCCACGGCTAAAACCCTTCGCATGCTCCGGATTCACGGAATTGAGAAGCGCTATCACCACAAGTTGCACGGATGTAATTCCCGTCTGGACGACATTCAGGCGGCCATCCTTCGGGTTAAGCTTCCGTATCTGAATGCGTGGAACGCTCGCCGCCAGGAAATCGCCACCCAGTACACAGCTGAGTTGGCTGACCTCCCGTTGCAAGTTCCCGTGACGGGCCCGGGAAATACGCACATTTACCACGTTTATGCCGTTCTGACGGATCGCCGCGATGCGTTACAAACTCATCTGACCGCGAATGGCGTTCCCACGTTGATCTATTATCCACTGCCGCTGCATCTCCAAGAGGTGTACGCCGATCAGGGATGGAAGGCAGGGGATTTTCCGGTGGCGGAAGCGACGTCTGCGCGAATCCTGCCGCTCCCCATGTATCCCGAACTGTCGAATGAACAGGTGGATTGGGTGATCGCGAAGGTGCGCGAATTTTTCGTCGGCTAACTTTCCAACTCCGCTCGTCGCAATACGGACGGTCCAGAGCTTCATTCGTTTCATGGATCCCTTGCTCGTACTCAATCCTCACGGACGCCTCTTCGTATCCAATAACGCCGATGCTTCCGAAACGGTTCGGCCGGAGTCGCGTCCCGCCGCACGGCAGTGGGTCGAGGCGTTTGCGAAGTCCTCGGCAGCGGGGTTGCTCGCATTGGCGCGACAATCGATTGGCGAGTTCGCGGATTTGCCGGCCGCTCTTTTCTGGCGCGAGTTCGCAAATCGTTATTTAGAAATGCTCGCCCACTCGCCGGAAATTCCGGAGGGGGAGATTCCACCGCCGCTGTCTGCACCACGCGACGTGTTGCCGGAATGGGTCTTACGTTTTCCGGCCATGCCGGGCGCTGAATACGCTTCTCCGGAAATCTTGGTGCGATTGTGGGAGGAACTGGGTCGTCACATTGTCGAACAGATTCCCTCGGACCAAGGTCAAAGGAAGTGGCTCCAGTTGCATTTTCCTGCGATCTCGCTGCTCGGGAAGGTCACGTTTCACCTGGCGGAGAACAAGCGCACGCCCGCCACTCCGTTTGCGTTCATGGCGACTTATACACACCGGCTTTCCGCCCAGGAAAAGCCGGTTCATCTGCCGCTGGCACGAGCGCTGCAGGAGTTTGCCGGCGCTCAAAACCAGGCGGCCTTACGATCACTGCTCGAGCCGGTCCAACGGGCCGGCGAAAAGAGCAAATGGGTCCGTGAGTTGCTCGATTCCCGGCGGGTCTTTCAGCCGCAGGCTTGGACACCTACCGATGCCTATGAATTCTTGCGCGAAGTCAGTGTGATCGAGCAGTCCGGCATCACTACCCGAATACCGAACTGGTGGAAGGGCGGCCGCGGCCCCCGCCCAACGGTCAAAGTCAGCGTTGGTGGCAATCCAAATTCAGTGTTGGGGCTTGATACGATGTTGGATTTTTCCGTTGAAAAATCGCTTGGTAATGAATCGCTTTCCGACGAGGAGTGGCGGCAGTTGATGGATGCGGGGACTGGACTTGTGCAGCTACGCGGTCAATGGGTCGAAGCTAATTCCGAGAAACTTCAGGCGGTTCTGGACCACTGGAAATCCGTGCAGCGCCGGGTGGGCGGGGACGGAGTTTCGTTCCTCGACGGCATGCGTCTCATCTCCGGCTTGCCGACTGGTGATCGCCTGAGTGCCGCCACCAGCGACGGGGAGGACACCGCAGATTGGTCCGAGGTAACTGCCGGCGGTTGGCTACAGGAAACACTTGAACGATTGCGCCAGATGAACGGTCCATCCGGATCAGCAACCGTCTGGGACCACCAGCGGGATGGCCGATTGCAGGCCATTCTGCGCCCGTATCAGGTGACCGGCTCGGAGTGGCTCTGGTTCCTTCAGAATATTGGACTCGGGGCGTGTCTGGCGGATGACATGGGGTTGGGCAAGACGATTCAAGTGATCGCGCTCCTTCTCCGATTGAAGCACGGACCCCGCGTCGCAGGACCCGGCTCCAAGTCCACCGCGGCGCCGTCTTTGCTGATCGTTCCCGCCTCATTGCTGGGCAATTGGAAGAACGAGCTTTCACGGTTTGGCCCTTCGTTGCGCGTCGGCTTTGCCCATCCGTCGGAAACACCCAGTGAGCGTTGGAGTTCGGATTCGGCCGCGGCGGAGTTTCTCCGTGAGCAGGATCTCGTCGTGACAACCTATGGCCAGACGCTCCGGCTGTCTTGGTTGAAGGACTATACTTGGAACCTGCTGGTGATCGATGAGGCCCAGGCGATCAAGAACCCGGGTGCCCGTCAAACCCGCGCACTCAAAGCACTCCGGTCTCGCGCCCGGATCGCTCTCTCCGGAACGCCCGTGGAAAACCGTCTCAGTGACCTCTGGTCGCTCTACGATTTTCTCAATCCGGGCCTGCTTGGAAACGGGACGGATTTTTCGCGGTTTGTCAAAAAGATCCAGCAAACCGACTCGCCCGATTTTAGTCCCCTACGACGTCTGGTACGCCCTTATCTGTTGCGACGATTGAAGACGGACCGCTCGGTGATCGCAGATTTGCCGGACAAGACCGAGGTGACGACCTGGTGTTCTCTGACAAAGCCGCAGGCGATTCTTTATCAGAAAAGCGTCGAAGAACTGGAGGAAAGACTGGAGGAATCCGTGGATGGAATCCAGCGGCGGGGCCTCGTGCTGTCGTTCCTGATGCGGTTCAAACAGATTTGCAATCATCCCACGCAATGGACGGGGCTGGGGGGGTATCCCGCGGGCGAAAGCGGTAAGTTCCAGCGGATTTCAGAATTGGTCGAGGAGATGGCGTCTCGACAAGAAAAGGTTCTCATTTTCACCCAATTTCGCGAACTGACCCTACCGCTTGCAGCGCACCTCGGTCCGATCTTTGGACGGACTGGCCTCACCCTGGACGGCACCACGCCGATCAAACACCGGCAGCAACGCGTCGCCGATTTTCAGCGTGAGGAGGGTCCTCCGTTCTTCGTTCTTTCCCTGAAAGCCGGTGGCACAGGACTCAATCTGACGGCTGCAAACCATGTGATTCATTTCGATCGTTGGTGGAATCCAGCGGTCGAGAACCAGGCGACGGATCGTGCGTTTCGGATCGGCCAGAAGAAGAACGTGCTGGTTCACAAGTTCGTCTGCCGCGGGACCATCGAGGAGCGCATTGACCAGCTACTTTTGGAGAAAAAACAACTGGCGGATTCCGTATTGGGAAACGAAGGTGGGGCGGAGAAGCTTCTCACTGAAATGTCCAACGATCAATTGCTTAAGTTCGTGTCGCTCGACTTGAATTCCGCGGGTCAAGATTAGTGTTTAATCGTATTATTGCAATTCGTCCCTTAAGACCCCCTCACTACGATGTCTTGGTACCAATTCCGGCCGTACGTTTCCGTTGCCAAGCGTCGGCAGCAAGCCGCAGTAACCGCCAAGAAAATGGCGAAGCAGGGGCAGGCGTTATCGCCGGTGCAGCCGGAGGGGCGGGCGATTGCAAAAAGTTTTTGGGGACAGGCTTGGTGCACCAACCTGGAATCCTATAGCGACTATTCGAACCGGCTTCCGAGAGGGCGCACGTACCTCCGCAACGGGTCGGTTATTGACCTCCAAATTGCGCCCGCTCTCATCACGGGCTTGGTACAGGGCTCGTCTTTGTACAAAATCCGGATCCAGATTGAATCGCTGCCTGGCTCCCGTTGGAAATCATTCTGTACCGACTGTGCGGGCAAAGTTACGAGCCTGCTCGATCTTCTCCAGGGCCGTCTTTCGAAAGGGGTCCTCGAAGCGATTACCCGCCCGATCGAAGGATTATTTCCCACTTCGAAGCAGATCAAGTTGTCCTGCTCGTGTCCCGATTCAGCATCGCTGTGCAAGCATCTTGCCGCGGTGCTCTATGGAGTCGGCACTCGCCTCGATGAAAAGCCGGAACTCTTCTTTACGCTCCGTTCTGTTGACATGAAGGATCTCGTCACTGCCGCAACGGCCTCTGCCACCCAATCGAGTGCGACTCACGGCGGAGACCGTTCCTTGGATGGAGAAGATCTCAGCGCCTTGTTCGGCGTGGACGTGGAACTCCCCGCTGTCGATGCGCCTCTGCGGAAGTCGGATCCGGAGCTCCCCAAAAAGACGAAGAAACCAACGAAGTCCGTCAAAGCGGCGAAAGCAGATCCGGTGCCCGTGGCCACTGTTCAGGTTAAGAAGGCGTCAGTCCCGCGGAAGTTGCGTGCCACTTCCTCGGTGGCAAAAAAGGCGTCTTCGAAATAATCCCGCTGTGTTCGAGAGTCTGGATTCAGTCAACCAATCAACCATCCATCCAGCGCGGAGCTCGAACATTCTGAAACCCCGCGTCTGAGACCCCGTAGCTTTCGGCTGGGCTTCCAGGCTTCAATCGTTGCGCAGCCATGCCTTTGTTCCCGCCTGGGACCGACGCTTATTGACCCGATACGTGTGTTGTTTGCGTCCTTCGGACGTTGCGGAGAGTTCGCTTTGGAGTTTCAGAAAACTCGCATACCGTTCGCGCCCTAATTGGCCGGCGTCCACAGCGGCTTTCACGCCGCATCCCGGTTCCTTGTTGTGCGTGCAATCTCGAAATCTGCAACCGACACCGAATGCCATCAGATCCGGGAATGTCTCGCCGAGGCCTCCGTCCCCGACCCACATGTGAAACTCTCGCATCCCGGGCGTGTCAATCACAAGGCCGCCACAGGGAAGGGGTATGAGTTCCCGCCAGGTGGTCGAGTGGCGTCCCTTCGAGTCGCTGTCACGAACTTCCAAAGTCGGTTGGGTCGCCTCGCCAAGGAGTCGGTTGATCAGACTCGACTTACCAACCCCCGAGGTGCCGATGAATACGACGGTAGAGCCAGGTGTGATAAACTCCCGCAGTTGACCAATGCCCTTTCGCGTCTTTGCGCTGACCGAAATGACGGGGATGTCGCCCACCGCCTTCCGGATCTCGGCGACCCGCACATCGATCTCGTCACACAAGTCCGTCTTGTTGAGGATTACCACGGGGCGCCCACCGCCTTCGTGTACCATGACAAGAAACCGCTCGAGTCGACGCAGGTTCAAGGTCGGGTCTAATGCCTGGACGACGAATACCGTGTCGATGTTGGTTGCCAGCACTTGCTTCGCCATCTCCCGCCCGGTGACCTTGCGGGTCAGGGTTGTGCGTCGGGGAAGGACGGCGCGTATAACGGCCTTCTCCTCGCCGGGTTGTCGGGCGATGGCAACCCAGTCCCCCACTTTCGGGAGTGCGGAGTTTGTCCCTCGGCGATGATGGAGTTCACCGGCGATGACTGCTAGCAAGTCGCCCTGCTCTCCGACAACGGTATAAAAATGTTTGTCTTCCGTAACCACCCGAGCCGGCGTCAGTCCTTGGGCGTGAAAGGGCGTAAACGCATTTGCGAAGAAGGGATTCCATCCGAGAGCGGCGAGTTCCATGCGTAAAGTCGGGTCATCCGGCGGGTGGGCGGCACGGGAGATGCCCGTCTCCGCCCTCGTGGGCGCCGAAGTGGCTAAAGGCGGCCATGAGGAGCGTCAAGAATAGTCCTCCACCGAGGCAGATCAGATAGACGATGAACAGATCCATGCGTGCCGGGGCTTGGCCGTCGAGGTGTTTTGCACATTGGGACGTGGCGGCAAGCACAAAAGAATAAGCGCCCGTAGCCGTCCTGTCGATGCAGCATTTCTCTTTGCCGCCGGCCCCGGACCTCTCACACTGGCGTTCATGGCCCTGCGCGTATTGATCTGCCCTGACAAGTTCAAAGGGACACTGTCGGCGCAGGCGGCGGCGGGCGCGATTGCCAACGGATGGTGGTCCATCCGCCCCCAGGACGAGGTGGAGTGTATCCCGATGAGTGATGGGGGGGATGGGTTCGGAGAAATATTGAGCCGGTTGATGGGAGCTCAAGAACGGATGGTTGCGACGGTGGACGCCGCGAACCGTCCGCGAGAGGCCCGGTGGTGGTGGCAAGCTGAGACACGGACCGCTGTGATTGAGTCTGCGGAAGTCATTGGATTGGCGTTGCTCCCGGCAGGAAAATTTCACCCATTTGATTTGGATTCCCGAGGTTTGGCTCCGGTGCTCCGAGCAGTTTGGGCGGAGGGTGCTGCGCAAGTCATCGTAGGGATCGGTGGCAGTGCAACCAACGATGGAGGCTTCGGGATGGCTCGAGGGTTGGGTTGGAGGTTCTTGCGGGGCGACGGTCAGCCGATCGAACGTTGGATTCGGTTGGGTGAACTTGTGAATTGGCAACCGGCGGGTGACCTGCCGGCCGCAGCGGGTCTTACCGTGGCGGTCGACGTTGAGAATCCGCTGCTGGGATTGCAGGGTTGCACCCGCATTTATGGACCACAGAAGGGGATTCGAGGAGAGCAGGCACCGGTGGCGGAGGCATGCCTCGAGAAACTGGCCCGGCTGGCGCGCGAGGAACTTGGAACCGATTTTGCGCGGGAGCCCGGCGCGGGAGCGGCGGGAGGATTGGGCTTTGGATTCAGGGTGTTCGCCGGTGCTCGGTTGGAGTCGGGTTTTGGGCTGTTTTCCAATTATGCAGGTCTCGCTCAGAAGATCGAGACGGCGGATCTCGTGCTTACGGGTGAGGGGATGTTGGACCGCCAAACATGGATGGGGAAGGGGACTGGACAGTTGGCGCGGATGTGTCGCGAATTGGGTAAACGGTGTGTCGGGCTTGGAGGCATTGTGGAGGGAGCAACCCTGGAACCTGGCGGGGAACGGTTGTTTCATAGCCTACACGGAATCGCTCCCGGTCTGACTAACCCCGGTCAGGCCAAGGCTGAGGCGGCGAAGTGGCTCGAAATCTTGGCACGCAAGGTCGCGGCGGAGCACGATTGGTGATGCTTTGGATCCCGGCAGGTGCGATGTCGGGCGCTTTGATAGCGTCCGCATTGGAACTTTAGCCGCCATCCGGGTATAAAGCTCCGGTGCCTCAGTTTTCATACAAAGCCCGCCGCCGAACTGGTGAATTGGTGGAGGGTTCGATCGACGGAGCGGATCGCCCTGCGGCTCTCCTGCAGATTGAGCGACTGGGCCTGTTTCCGGTTGCGGTCCAGGCGGCGCGTGGTGCTCCCGCGAAATCTGGGGACAAGGTGTCGAGCGGTCCTGCCGGGGCGGTGGTGCCCTCAACGGTCCGGGATTTCTTCAACCGACAGCGCAAGCCGCGGTTGGACGAACTTGCGATGTGGACCCAGCAGTTGGCGAATCTTCTGCGCGCAGGGATGCCGCTGACGCTCGCCTTGAACAGCATGTCCAGCCTCGGTTCAAAAGGCATTCCTGGTTCGGCAAGTCAGCAACTCAAGCAGGATGTCATGGAAGGAAAGTCGCTCTCGGACGCGATGACCCGGCAGCCTGGGGTCTTTCCCGACATTGTGATCAACATCGTCCGGGCTGGCGAACAGAGCGGAGCTTTGGAAGAAGTGCTGCGCCGGCAGGCGTCTCATTTCGAGCGATTCGCCGAAGTTCAATCCCGATTCAAGTCGGCCCTCGTTTACCCGGCGGTCGTATTCTCTGTCGGCGTTATGCTGGTCGTTTTCTTTATGACCTTCATGCTGCCGAAGTTCATGGCGCTTTTCGAAGGGATGAATGTGCCGTTGCCGGGCTCCACTCAGATGCTGATTCGCATCAGTCGTTTTACGGGCACTTATTGGTGGCTTTTCCCGCTGGTCGCCGTCATGGCTTACGTCCTGTTTACGAGGTATCGGGCCACCACTTCAGGGCGGCGAAAAATCGATCAATTCCAGATGCGGGTTCCGATTTTCGGAAAAATTGTACGCCTAAATCTCTTTGGACAGTTCTCCCGTACTCTGGCAACTCTGCTGCAAAACGGGGTTCCCGTTCTCAGCGCCCTGAAAATTACGGAACAGATCGTGCCCAACGTCATCGTCCGCGATGCCATTGCAAAAACTCGCGAGGCAGTCACGGATGGCAAAACACTGGCTCAACCGCTGGCTCACAGTGGCATTTTCCCCCAACTGATGATCGACTTGCTCAAAATCGGCGAGGAAACAGGGAATGTCCCAGAATCGCTCAATAACGTAGCGGATACCTACGAACGGGATTTGAACATGGCTCTGCGGGCCATGACGAATTTAATTGAGCCAGTGCTGATCATTGGTATCGCGATCGTCGTCGGGTTTCTCCTCCTCAGTGTGATGTCCGCCATGTTTGCCATCACAAACAGCATTCAGCGGTAATGAAATCCGGCCGTCGTCTTACCCGCCCACGGGGACGTGCCCGGGGATTCACTTTGATCGAGGTGATGGTGGTGGTGTTGATCGGTGCCGTTATCATGGGCGTCGCGATCCCAAATTTTGCGCGCAAGGCCATGAAAGACCCGTTGAACCAGGCGACCACCGATCTGCTCGACGCGTTTCGAGAGGCCCGGAGCCGCGCAGTGCTTGGGAACAGACCGATGCAGGTGCTGATCACGGCGGGCGAGGGGATCATCCATGTCGAGCCTTATCAGCCGCGGGACCCTGAATTTGCCCCGGTTGACGATGTATCGGATACGCCACCCACCGGAGGAGTCACCTCCTTGCCTACCGCTAGCCCGGAGTCGAAACCGCTCTTTTCCGCCCACATGAGTTCGGAAGTCGCTTTCCGGACCCTGGTTGTCAACACACACGACCGCATGGCAGATCCTATCACCGTAGTGCGTTTTTATCCCAATGGAACTTGTGACCAGTTCGAGGCAGTGCTGGCTTGGCCCCGCAAGGGAGAACGTAAGGTGTCCCTGGAGGTGACAACCAGCCTGGCTGAAGTGGAGGACCCCCGATGAAGGTTTTCGGGTCCAGATCTCGCGGGAATGAAAGGCCACCGCCGCGGGCTTTCTCCCTGCTCGAAGTATTGATTGCCTCCACAATCCTGGCCATTGCCCTCATGGGAATCCTGACCCTCTGTTCCACCGGCATGAAGGTGGCGCGCGCCTTGCAGCAAACCCACGTCGACGCCAGCAGCATCGCCGCCTGGACGTCGATAACCAACCGCCTCGAGGAAGGCGTCGAATCGGGGGATTTTTACGACTTGATGGGTGATGCAGCACCCAGAGCAACGTGGGTACGGGAGATTCGCGAAGTGCAGAGCAACGGCTTGTTTCAAGTCGATTACACGGTGACTTATTCGTTGGGCGGAAAACCGGTTGAATCCCATCTTTCAACCCTGCTGTTCCGACCGGCATCCGTTCGGAGGAGTGGACGATGAATCCGCTGCTATTTCGTCCGCGACCGCTCAATGGCAGTCCTTCCTGTGCCAGCGAGGGGTGCTTGCCTGCTGCTCAGCTCTGCGGGCGGAGCCCTTCACCCGGGAGCGGGGCTTCCGCATTCACGCTGGTTGAACTGCTGGTGGCGATCGTCGTATTTGGTCTGGTGGTGTCGATCCTCTATGGAACATGGACACTGGTCCTCCGTGGGAATGAATCCGCATTGAAGCTTGCGGGCGAGGCTCAGAGAACCCGGATGGCGGCCCGGACAATCGAGGATGCCCTGGTATCGGCGGTTTACTTCTCTCAAAATCCGTCCCACTACTCATTCAATGTCGATACCAGTGGAAAATTCGCAGCCCTAAGCTTTGTCGGTCATCTCGGAGAGTCCTTTCCTGGCAGTGGCTATTTCGATGGCGAACGTGTACGCCGGGTGACCTTCCTCGTCGAATCAGGGAAAGAGGGTAAAAGCGAGCTAAAGCTTTACCAGAATTCGATGCTGGCCGCCGGTCTCGAACAGGATCAGGGCCTTTATCCTCTGATTCTCGCGCGCGACGTTTCTCAGTTTACTCTCGATTTTTTCGATCCCCAGAAAGGGGAGTGGCTGCAGGAGTGGATCCACACCAACCAGTTGCCGCGAATCGTCCGTGTAACACTGGGCATCGGGCACGGGCCCCGTGGATCCACCGTTCCCGATGAACTTATCTGCCGGATTATCCGCCTCCCTGCGGTCGGCGTCTTCGGACAGTAACCCGCTCGCCCTGAACTCACATAATGCGCATTCGAAGAGCCTCCTCTCAACGTGGAATTGCCTTGATGCTGGTGATGCTCGTGGTGCTCGCGCTCATGGTCATCGCTGGAAGTTTCGCCTACTCGATCAAAGTAGAGACAAAACTGGCTCTCAACACTCAGTCGGAGGCGGAAATGGAGTGGTTGGGCCGCGCCGGCGTGGAGATGGCTCGCTGGATCTTGTTCATGCAGAAACGGATTCCGAAGGAGGCAGGCTACGACTCCTTAAACCAATTCTGGGCGGGTGGACCCGGGCCGGTGGATGAGCTCGAATCAGCGCACAATCCGTTCCTCGGTATGTCACTCAAGAACATTCCTTGTGGCCCAGGAAGATTTTCCCTCGAAATTGTCGATGAAGAACGGAAGATCAACGTCAACGCCGTGCCTCTACCTGTGCTTCAGCGGGCACTCTCCATCGCGGGCGTCGATGCCATGGAGGGGCAAAAGCTAAACGACGCGATTCAGGATTGGAGGGATCGCGATGACCTACCCCGAATGGGAGGTGGGGCGGAGAGTAGCTACTATCTCGATCTGAACCCACCTTATGAGGCAAAAAACGGACAAATTGATGATATTCGCGAATTGCTCAAGATTAAGGGGGTGACTCCGGAATTGTATTTTGGGTCTCCACCACCTCTAGCTCATGGACCCCGGAACCGCTTTGCACCGCCCAGTGAGGCGGTTCCCCTCGCAAGGCTTTTTTGCACACAGGGCCAGCGAGTGAATGTGAATACGGCCCCCGCAGAGGTTCTCTCGGTACTCCTTGGCGTTGAACCAGAGCGGGTTCGGGACACCGTTATTCGTGCCCGATCGGGAGATGACGGTGCCGATGGAACCCCGGATGACAGGCCATTCCGTGAACCGGGTGTGATCATTGGACTTCTGGGCCTAACGGGGGCAGGAGGGCAATCGAGCCCTAATCCCCCATCGGCTCCGGGGGTCACGGGAATGCTCACGGTCCAAAGCGTGACATTTGAAGTCCGTGTCGATGCCCAATTGGGTTCGGCGCGAAGGCGCTTTGTCGCATTACTGCGCCGGACACAAAGCCCGGAGCCAATAACGGTGTATTTCCGCCGTGAATAGCACGGCCGAGGTGGAAAACGAGCTATGTTGAGCGGGAAAAAAGAAAAACCGGATTCGAAAAGAGGAAGAGCTTAAATATTTGAGAAAATAATCGAAAATATTTTTTGTACACAAATACTCGTAATATATTTGTAATAAACACGTTACGCCTTCATCGCGAATCCCAACAAATCGGAGCACTCAACAATTTTTATAAAATCTATTGCGCAATGAAATCCAGTGTCTATAACTGATGACGTTCTTTGCGACGCGGTTCAAGCAACTGATGTCGCCGGCAAAATTTTGAAATAGTGCTCGATTGCTGAGCGGTTAGTTCAGCAAACGAGCTTTTGTCGCCTCAAAATGAGTGATTTCTTCGGCGAAAGCCGAGGTTCTTTGAAATTTGAATTGTGTAATGAAGAGCCCTTAAGTTGGTGTAAACCAACAAAATGCTGATTTTCGAATCAGCAGTTAATAATTAATTACGGAGAGTTTGATTCTGGCTCAGAACGAACGCTGGCGGCGTGGATAAGACATGCAAGTCGAGCGGGACAAATCGGGTAGCAATATTCGAGATGTTCAGCGGCGCAAGGGTGCGTAACACGTGGGCAAT
>CAMDJH010000071.1 GCA_945900455.1 Akkermansia muciniphila | reverse complement strand
GCCATACTCGCCGGCAAGATGCCGGCGCTCCCAGGTTCATTGTCCCAATTCACGTCCGTTTTTTTGGAAAACTTGCCAAACCATGACCGCGACCTCGCATTATTTTGAGCATGACGGCCTGCGGTTTCACTACCGGGAATCCGGCCGTGGGTTCCCCTTCGTTTTTCAGCACGGCCTCGGGGGTGATTCCACCCAGACGTTCGGTCTCATTTCACCCCCGCCGGGATTTCGTCTCATCACACTCGATTGTCGCGGGCACGGCGATACCCGCCCGCTCGGGCCCGAGGAAAAGCTGTCCATTCCCCAATTCGCGGACGATCTGAGCGCCCTGTTGAATCACCTCCACCTCGAAGAGATTGTCCTTGGCGGAATTTCGATGGGGGCGGCCACGGCTTTGCACGCAGTCTTAACGTGGCCTGAAAGGGTCCGCGGTCTTGTGCTGTCCCGGCCCGCCTGGCTCGATGAGGTTCGCACCGCAGGCTTCGAGGTCTTTGGATTTATCGCGCAGTTGATTCGCCGTTACGGAGCCTTTCAAGGCGCAATTCGGTTCCAGGAATCACACGAATTCCTGAGCCTTCGAGAAAAATCACCCGATAATGCCCTCTCCTTGCTGGCCCAGTTTGCCCACCCCCGGGCGGAGGAAACGGTGGCAAAACTCGAACGGATCCCTCTCCACCAACCGGCCCACCCGGCCGCCCTCTGGGCGGGAATCCGCGTGCCCACACTGATTCTCGGGAACCGGGATGATCTGATTCATCCTTGGGAATTCGCCGTCGAGTACGCGCGTCGCATTCCCGGAGCCGAACTGGGTGAACTGACTCCGAAGTCCACCAGCCTGGAACGGTACACTTCCGATACTCAACGATTCGTCTCCGAATTTCTCGTGAAACTCTCCACCCGTTTGAACATAATCCTCCCCACCCCATGATCCACTGCGCAACGTCTCTCTGGTCCGCCGATTTAACCCGTCTCGCCGAAGATATGCGGCGGGTGGAACCGTTCTCCGACCGATGGCACCTCGATGTCGCCGACGGTCACTATGTCCACAACCTCCTCTTCTTTCCGGACCAGGTGCGCCAACTTCGACCGATTAGCAGACTTCCCTTTGAAATTCACCTGATGGTGACGGATCCACAAAGCTGGATCGAGCCCTTCGCCGAAGCCGGCGGCGATGTCTTTATCCTATGCCATGACTCCACACCCGATCCCGCAGCCCTGCTTCAAGAGATCAAACGCCGGGGCAAACAGGCTGGAGTTTCGCTCCTCGTCGACGAACCCGTCAGTGTCCTCGAACCCCTCTGGCCCTGGCTCGACATCGTGACCATCGTCAGCACCGCCATGGGGATCAAGGGTGCCACCATGGACCCCCGCGTTCCGGACAAGATTCGGGAAGCTCGGCAGCGAGTCAAAGCCCTGGGCCATCCTTGCGTCATCCAAGCGGATGGCGGCATCCGCCGCGAGACCGTCCCCCTGATGGCGGCGGCTGGCGTTGACTATATCGTGCCCGGCTCTCTGATGTTCAAAGAAGATCCGGCCACGATGCGGGCCTGGCTTCGCTCGCTGGCATGAAATCCCGCCCGTTTGATGTGCTTGGATTGGGTGCCGTCGCGGTCGACGACCTGATCTATGTGGACGCGTTTCCCGCGCCGGATCGGAAAGTCCAGGTACAGGACACCGCCCGGCAGTGTGGGGGACTCACCGCCACGGCCCTCGTTGCCGCCGCGCGGCTCGGAGCCCGTTGTGCCTATGCGGGCACGGTCGGTACCGATGATCTCTCCACCTTTGCACTCAACCAACTGCGCCAGGAATCCATTAATCTCAAATACATCCGGCAAACCGCATCCGCTCGCGTTTTTCACTCGCGGATCATCGTTGGAAAAAACACCGGCACTCGAAATATTTTCCCCGACGGCCGGGGCGTCGTCGGTGCCAGCGCTGCGTGGCCACCCGCCAGCGTAATTCGGGGGACCCGTGTCCTCCTTGTCGATCACGTCGGAGTTCGAGGCATGTTGCGGGCGGCGAGGATCGCCCGTCGCGCTGGCATTCCCATTGTCGGCGATCTCGAACGCGACTCGGGGCCAGGCTTTGCCGAATTGTTTGAGTTCGTCGATCACCTCATTCTCTCGCTGGAATTCGCCGCGCATCACACCGGTTGCTCCGATCCGGCTCAGGCGCTACGCCGCCTATGGAATAACCACCGACAGACGGTCATCATCACCGACGGACCCCAGGGATGCTGGTACGCCGATCACGCACAGCCCAAGGAGGCCACTCATCAGCCCGCATTTGCCGTTCGAGCCATTGACACCACCGGCTGCGGGGATGTGTTCCACGGTGCCTACGCCGCCGCTCTTGCCCAGGAATTGCCGCTCGTGGAACGAGTCCAAGTCGCCGCGGCGGCGGCGGCGCTTAAAGCGACCCAACCCGGAGGACAGTCCGGGATCCCGAACCAGAAGCGTCTACAACAGTTTCTTGCCTCCTCGTTATGACCCTCATTTCTCTGACCCGCGACTTGGAATCCGGCCTCGCCGAGGTTCCCGTGATCGACATTCACACTCATCTCGTCGGCGGCCATCTGGGCGCGCGCGGACTCCATGACCTGCTGCTATACCACATGGTCGTCAGCGATCTCTACGCCGCCGGCTGCCCAACGGGAGCCCGGCTTACGCAATACCCCGGCTGGCCTTCCCAGCGCGAAGCCCGTGCGCGTATCGAGGAAGCGCTGCCGTTTCTCCATCACTGTCGCAACACATCGAGTTACTGGGGACTCCGGCTCATTCTGCGGGATCTCTATGCTTGGGATGAGCCCCTGACGCCGGACAATTGGCGCCGGCTGGACGACCTCGTCCGCGAGCGGGCCGATGACCGCACTTGGCAACACGGACTGCTCGACCGCCTGCAGATCCGGCGTACCGGCACAGAAATCGCACGGCGAGAGCAAGGCGCCGAGGATGACCGGTTGCAATATGCATTGGAATGGGGGTTTTTCACTCGCTGTCAATGGGGTGAATTCGACACGGCGTTATACGAACTCGAACGGTGTTGGGGCCGAACGCCCGAAAGCCCGGCCCCCATCGGCACCGGAGCACGGCCGATCCCGCCCCGGTCGATCCGGACACTCGCGGACGTCCATGCCGCTGTCGGGCACTATGTGAAGGCAATTCCCTATGAGCAGATCCTTTCAACGGCGACTCACATTAGTACGGATATCCAGTTTCGACACGTCACGGACGACGAGATGTCTGCAGCTCTCACTCGCCGGACGATTGCGGGTGCCGGGGAACGGGATGTTTACGCCAGCTACATCCAAGAGCTTTTTCTCGGGGAACTCGAAAAACGCGGGGATTCGATCGTCTTCCAGTTCAGCTTGGGCGCGGAGCCGCTTCCCTTCGAAACGGGCAGTCGACTGAACCAGCGAACCCTGTCCGACCTCGCCGGAATGATCGGGCGCCATCCGAAACTCCGGTTCCAATGTTTCCTGGCAAGCCGCCACGCCAACCAATCGCTCTGCACCCTGGCCCGCGAGTTGCCAAATTTCAGCCTGGCCGGATGCTGGTGGCATAATGTTTTCCCGGACGTGATCCGACAGATACTTGCCGAGCGTCTGGACATGCTCCCGGTCAACAAGCAAGTCGCCTTTTTCTCGGACGCCTACTGCGTGGAATGGGTGTATGCGAAGGCGGTCATTCTGCGACAGCAGCTCGCGCGCGTTCTGGCCGAAAAAATTCTCCTCGGGCAGTTCACCCGAACGGAAGCCTTGAGTATTGGACGTTCCATTCTGTTCGAATCTCCGCAATCGCTCCTGGGATTTACGCCGAGACCCCTTCCTAAGCTCGTTTCAAAAAGCGCTGGTGAAAAACGGCTCTCTCGGCGCACATCGACCGCGAAACGTGAGCTCTAATGCACGCCCCGATCCGCCCCCAGTCCGCCTCCGCTCGTGGCATCTGGCCGCGTATTTTGGGCTTTGGACCTTCGTCGGCCTGGCCTTCGCCGGGCAGTCCTATCTGGCACAGGCCAAGCGTGGCCTGACAGTCGGGTGGGGTGCCACCTTCGCCGGGGCAACGGCCGACTGGCTTTGCTTTGCGCTGCTCGGGTTGCCCGCCATTTTCCTGGCCCGGAAGTTCACCCTCGCCGGACCTCACTGGCCATTGCGGTTGCTACTGCACATCCTCGCGAGTGTCGTCTTCTCTCTGGCTTGGATGCTGCTGCGGGCCGGAATCGAGCAGGTCCTGCCCGCCCACGGGCGGACGTTGCCCTTTGGCGAAATTCTCCGTTACGTCCTGGTCGCAACATTCTTCTTCAATCTTCTCATTTACTGGGTGGTGATGACGGGCACCCATGCCGTCGCTTACTACCGGAGTTTCCGGGAGCGGGAACTGCGCGTGCTCGAACTGGAACAGCGGCTCACGACCGCCCGTTTGAGCGCACTTCAGATGCAATTGAACCCGCATTTCCTATTCAACGCGCTTCAGGGGATCAGTACGCTGATGTACCGGGATGTGGATTCCGCGGATAGCCTGCTGATCAAACTGAGCGAACTCCTCCGCCACGCCCTCGATCGGGCCCACGAACAACGAGTCACGCTTGCGGATGAACTTGCTTTTCTGGACCGCTACCTCGCCTTGGAACAGATGCGATTCGGAGAACGATTAAGGGTCGAAAAGGAGATCTCTCCGGATTCACTTGCCGCCCTCGTGCCCAATCTCGTTCTCCAACCCCTCGTCGAGAACGCCATCCAGCACGGGCTCGAACCGCAGATTCGCGCCGGAAAGATCCACATCGAAGCAAAGATTCACGGGGATAAATTGGTTCTCCGTGTCACCGACAACGGTCGCGGGTTGGCGGATACCGCGGTCCCAGGCATCGGAACGACCAACACCATCACCCGCCTTCGTCAACTGTACGGGGCACGGGCCTCATTCACCCTCGAGCGTATCGCTCAAGGCGGTACCTGCGCCCGGGTCGAATTGCCATTGGACACCCGGAAAATCCCTCCGCAGGTTTCCGTGCACGCCCATGGCGAACCTGCGAATCCTGATCGTCGATGATGAACCGCTTGCCCGGGAGCGGCTCCGCACTTTCCTCGCCCGCGAATCCGGAATGGAAGTGATCGGTGAATGTGGCGACGGCCCCGAAGCGATCTCCGCCATTCCCAAATTGAATCCCGACCTCGTCTTCCTCGACGTGCAGATGCCTGGCTGCACCGGCTTTGAGGTGTTGTCGCGACTGGGATCTCATCCGCAACCGCGCGCGGTGATTTTCGTCACCGCGTATGACCGCTTCGCGCTGCAGGCATTTGAAGTGCATGCCGTGGATTACCTGCTCAAACCGTTTGATCGCGCCCGCCTGCAAACAGCCCTACGCAGAACACTGGACCGTCTGCAGTCCACTCACCCGGACGCGCTGCCAGTAGGTCTCACCTCGCTTCTGGCTGAAATTCAGGGGGCCGCACGCACTCCCAACCGGATTCCCGTGAAGTCGACCGGGCGCATCATTTTCGTGGACATCCCCGATATCGACTGGGTCGGCAGCGCGGATAACTATGTCGAATTGCACGTTGGCGCGCAGTGCCACCTGCTACGAGAGACACTGAGCAACCTGGCGGCAAGGCTTCCCCTCAATCAGTTCGTACGCATCAGTCGCACAACGATTGTCAACGTGGCGCGTGTGCAGGAATTGCGATCCCGTTTCCACGGCGAATATGCGGTCTTTCTTCGCGACGGCACCCAATTATCGCTCAGCCGCAGTCACCGAAACCAACTGCCCCGGCTCGGCGTCCGCTAGCTCTCGAACCCGGTCCAGAATCACATCGGCAAGCCCCGGCTCGGTGCCAATACTCCGGGCATACCAGACGTTTCGGCCGTGTCGTTCCGTGGGATTCGTCCAGGTTGGCTGGCCCCGGCGGAATCGCTCCTGCACCACCGACTCCGATTCCCCGAGCATGACCGGAATATCTTCGTAGCTATGCAAGCCATCGCTGATAAAAAACGGTGTCACCACGATATTCTCGGCCTGAGCGAGTCGGTGGCAATCGGCAATTCGTGGTTCCTCTTCCATAAAGACCGCATGGACGTCCCGGTATCGTTGCAATGCTGAAATACGTTCCACCTGCCGTTCGATCGCCTTCCTCGAATTTTCGTTGTTGCCCGTGCCATGCCCCGCAACGAACAGCGAAATCTCAGCCGGCGCGGGTCCATCGGAACCCACGGCTTCACAAGCGCGGGCGAGGATGACCTCAGTCATCCGCGGGTGGGTTCCGACGGGCTCCGTGTAGACGACTCGCTGAGTTCCGCGAATCATCTGGCGTCGATATCCACCCGCGGGTGCCCTCGGAAAACCAAGCTCGCGGGGAATGACTTCTTCGGTGAAGTAGCCATCGCTGATGAACACGGGAACAATGAAAACCCGCGAAGGAAACACGCCCCGCAAGACTGCGGAGATGCCCGGCTCCTGCTTCCAAAAGCATTCCCGAACCTGACCGAAGATCCCACGTGCCCGCAACGCGTCCCCGTGAAAATACGTCGGCAACGCCGAGTCCGCATTCAGCGTCGAACCGTGCCCGACCAAGACCAGGGCCGCATTGGAGAATTCACCTGTCATTCCCGCAAGCTTCCCCGGATTGAGAGCTCCCGCAAGGGGGTATCTGGTACTTGAGAATTGAATTTGTCGCCACCGACTATTGAGGAATGAGAACCACGGATAAACGCCGATAGATGCAGATTCCATGCCGTTTCAATCCGCGTCAATCCGTGTTCATCCGCGGTTCTCCTCCCCTTTATCCGCGGATTTGGGTGGTACCCAGGCCGATGGCCCTGGCCTGGAGTTTGGACATTTTCCGCAAAGAAATCCCAAAGGGATTCGCATCTCACACGCCCCGCTCGGCGAGCAATGTTCGGTAGAGTGTGAGGTACGTATCGAGGATCGCTGCAGGACTAAATCGGCGGAGCAGAATTGCGCGTCCCGCCTCGCCCATCCCCGCCCGCGCCTTGGAAGGGGCCGCAATTACCGTCTTCAGGCACGCGGCCAACGCCACGGAATCGCCGGATTTTGCGAGGAGGCCGGATACCTCATCTTCAATTAATTCACGGGCGCCATCGGTCGCGGTACTCACTACCGGCAAACCGTAGTTCCAAGCTTCCAGGATGACGTTGCCCAAGGGCTCGTGACGGGAGGGACACACAAACACATCGCTCAAGGCATAAAACTCCTCCGGATCCTGCCAGCCCAGCCAGCGCACGCGCGCCCTGAGTCCAAGTTCGTCCGTCAATGCCTGGAGGTGTTTCTCCTCGGGGCCGGCGCCAGCGATCAGCAGGAGGAGCGGTTGGCCGTTCGTTTCGAGGGGCAAGTTGACGGCAGCCCGCAGCAAATCATCGAAGCCCTTTTTCTTGATGAGCCGTCCCAAAGCGAACAGGACGCAAGCCTCCTCGGGGATGCCGTGTTTCCTACGCAACGCCTTGCGTTCTTCCGAAGTGGGGCGTGGAGCCTTAGGAACGAAATTGCCGATCTGAAATACCCGGTCGGCGGGCAGCCCAGATTGAACCAGATAATCGCAAATGCCCAGGGTGTTGCCCACCCAAGCGTGGGCGTGACGGAAGTTACCATCGATCCGATAGAAGCCGCCCAGGCGGGCGATGTGGACAATTCCCGAATGCGGCGAAAGCCGCGTCAGCCGCGTCGCCCGGCTCATGTAAGTCTGCACAATGCAGGGTTCAGCAGCCGCTGCCAGTTTACGAATGCGCCAAAGCGACCACAGGTCGTAGGAGTTCGCGAGGGGCAAATGAATCTGAGTGACGCCGTCGGGGCGTAACGCCTCCGCGACGGGGCTGTCCGGCGGGTTGATGGCGACGACGGACTGTCCGTCGGTATGCAGCGCTTGCACAAGCCGGACATAGAATCGGTCCGCGCCTCCAAAATGACGGCTGCCCAGAATGTGCAGGGAAGGATCCATTCAACTCAGGAAATTATCGCCGATTTCACCGCCGGGTGACACGCCGCAACTTGCCAAAAATTGACTCAAGCCGGTTTGCCACCGAATGAACTTCCACTTCAGAATTGCCACGCCCGAGGGAAAAGCGGATCAGCGCGTTTGCCTCAGCCGGCGGCACGCCGATCGCCTGCAAGACGTGACTTGGCTCGATCGAACCGGCCGAGCACGCGGATCCACTCGAGGCACATATCCCGTCAAGATCCAGCCTGGCAACCAGCGCCATTCCGTCGGTTCCGGTTACCGTGAACGCCACCGTATTGGGAAGGCGCTGCACCGGGTGGCCGCGCCGAACCACGCCGGGAATGGCAAGCGCTCCATGGGCGAGTTCCTCTGTCCATTCTCGCAACGTCGCATCAACAAAAACCGGCGCTGGCACAAATCGAACGAATGCTTCCACGAGTCCCACAATTCCCGCCAGATTCTCAGTCCCACCCCGCCGTTCGTTTTCCTGCGCCCCGCCCATCACCAACGCCCCAGGCTGCAATGGTGAACGAACGAATAGCGCACCCGCCCCCTTCGGCCCATGGAACTTGTGGGCACATACCGAAACCAGATCGGCGTTGAATTGATGAATGTCGGTGAAGGGTTGCTTCCCAAATACCTGCACCGCGTCGGTGTGAAAGAGCACGCCCCTACTCCGGCAAAGTTCGCCAATCGCCGCAACCGGCTGCAAGGTGCCGATCTCATTGTTGGCCGCCATCACGGTCACTAGCGCCGTGTCCGTCCGGATCGCGTCGTTCACGGCCTCCAACGTCACCCGCCCAAAGGCGTCAACCCGCAGCCACGTCACTTGAAATCCATCGTGCCGCTCGAGAAACCGCACGGCCTGCAGAACGGCAGGATGCTCCACCGGGCTCGCCACCAGATGTCTCCGCCGGTCCCGCAGGATCTGGGCGGTCCCGAGAATCGCCAGGTTATTGCTCTCCGTGCCTCCGCTGGTGAACACCACTTCAGACGGACGGCACTTCCAGCAGGACGCCAGCCGATAGCGGGCGTCATCCAATGCGGCCCGGGCTGCTCGGCCGACGCGGTGCACGGAGGAAGGGTTCCCCCACGTGGCGCCGAGCAGCGGCAGCATCCCTTCTCGGACCGCCGGATCCAGAGCGGTCGTCGCATTGTAATCAAAGTAGATCTCCGACATGGCTTCTTAGGAAACTCCAGGCTGTCGGTGCAATCGGAAGCACCGACGGAACTGGGTCCATTCGCTATAGTTCCACCGTCTCGCGTAGGGAAAAGAAATGAAGCCAACGCCGGGCTACCGGACGCCGCAGGATCCGGCTCAGCCCAAGCGCATAAACGGCCAGCTGAGGTTGGTATTCCCGGACCCGGGCCGCGAGTTCGCTCCGTGTTATGACATCGGTCTTGAAGTCCACCAACCAAAGCTCGTTCTCCAACTGCACCACGAGGTCCGCAACTCCCTGAACTACGATGAATTCATCCGCATCGAGACGCCCGGCCGCAGGTAGGCCCAGCACGGCCAGATCACGGGCCGACAGCCGAATGGTAAACGGCAGTTCGCGACGCACGTTAGCCCACTCTCCACGGATTAATTGACCCACGGCCGACTGCCAGAATTCAACGAGCGCCCCGACATCCAATTCGGCGATCTCCCCAACTGCAAGCGCCCCTGCCTCCATCAGTCGTTGCATCTCACGATGCATCTCTCCCTCCGACGTCGATCCAGAAAGCTCCATCTTTTCGAGGAATCGATGGTAAACAAGGCCGCGCCGGCGGCCGATGTCAGGATCTCCTCCTGCCGTGCGGCGACTCGCCGTTCCCCCAGATTCTGCGAACTTCACTTCCAGGTGCATTCCCGCAACCTCCTCGTCCAAATCAACCCGGCGCCGCAGAGCGGTGACGGATTGCTTGGCCGCCTCGGTTGTCGCCGCGCAGTGCGGGTATTCCCAGCGGACCCACTCCGCACCGATCGCCCCGGAAGCAGGCTCACCCGGTGGTATCGGACTGTGCCCAAGGGTTTCCCCTCGAGAGACGTCAGGGCGCGGAGATGAAGGCCCGCGGTCCCACGAAAAGAGGGGGGTCGAGCCCTGCATTTCGGCCCAGGCTTTCATACCCGCCATCTCGGCCAGAGCGGGCTGCAACCAGTCGAGTGGCCGCCCTGCCGTCGCCAGCTTCGGTGGCGTATTCCAACCCGGCAGTCTCGGCTCCTCCCCTCCCGCGGAACGTCCCGCGCGGCTCCCGACCAAGAGCAACCGATCGCCCGCGCGCGTAAACGCCACGTAAAGAAGGCGCAGTTCTTCCGCCAGCACCGCGGACCGCTGCCGCCGGCATGCCGCAAAATGGACGAGGCTGGAAAAACGGGCCTGGCCCATCACCACCACCGGACATAAGCCTAATCGGTCATCGACGATCAAATCGCGCCGCAGATCGAGGAGGTTGAAGGGGTTGCCAAGTCCGGCGACCGCCACCACGGGAAATTCCAATCCCTTGCTTCGATGCACGCTGAACAACCGTACGGAGTCGGCCCCGACGTCGGAATGAATCTCCGACTCCCCGGCAGATTCATCTTCCAGAAACCCAAGAAACCGATGCAATCCGGATCGCTGCTGCAGATCAAAGCGCCGCGCCAAATCGAGCAGTCGTTCAAAGATACCCCTACGAAACAGGGGGCGGCCAATTCCCGGGGCATCCCCGGGAACCCAGACCTCGTCGATGACAGTTTCCAGCAGGGTCTGCATGGAACCACTCCGAGCCAGCCGCCGCCAGCGAGTGTGCCGATCGAGGAAGTGCTCAACTCGAGGACGAACTCCATTGGCCAACCGCCGTAGGGCTTCCGGATCTTCACCCACCGAAAAATCCGCCGCCTCCGCCGCGGCAAACCTATGCAAGGAAATCCACAAGGGATCGCCCCGATTCAAGAGCCGAACAACCATCAGCTCATTGAGGCTGGGGATCCCGGCAATCGGTGACCTCAACACGGCCGCCAGGGGAATATCCTGCAAGGGATTATCGAGGACCCGCAGGAGATCCCAGAGCAGGACCACTTCCCGTTGCTCAAACACCCCACCCGCCGGCGCTGCCAACGGCACTCCCGCTCGTGCGAATTCCGAAACGAAGGCGGCGTTCCTTCCCGCAGGAGAACGAAGCAACACCGCCATGTCCCCCCAGCGAACACGCCGCAGGCAGCCCAAATCTCGATCCCAAATCTCCAGACCCACCCCATGCCATTCGCGAAATCGAGCGGCAATCTCGCGGGCCTCCGCCTCCACCGTCGTCTCGTCACTGGCGGCGTCCTCCTCCTCTGCCTCGGCCTCGCTCGATTCCTCCCGTCGCTTCTCGGCCGTCAGGATCCGGACGTCCACCCGAGGCGGCCCACCCGCCGGCAGCCGTCCTCGGTCGGCGGTCGCACCAAACCGAAGCCGAGCCTTTTCGTCGTAGTCCATCCCGCCAAATTGAGCCGACAGCAGTTGGCCAAATACCCCGTTCACAAAATCCAGAATGTTCTCGGCGCTGCGAAAATTGCCGGTCAATGAAAGCACTGTCCCCCGCCCGGGAGTCCGCTTCCAATCCTCGGCAAGCCCCTGAAACAATGCCGGATCCGCCAGGCGAAACCGATAGATGCTTTGCTTGAGATCACCCACCAAAAATCGGTTTGCCTCCGGACCTTTCCGGCTGATCGCCGTCAGTATCGCCTCCTGAGCCGCCGTCAAATCCTGGCATTCATCCACGAGCACGGTATCAAACCGACGTTGACAGGCCTCGGCGATCTCCCCGCCGGGAAGTCTCAATAGTTCCAGGGTAAATTGTTCCAGATCCCCAAAATCCAGACCAGCCCGTTCCCGCTTTAATCTCAGGAACTCTCGGCTGAAGTCCCGGGTCAACTCGACGAGCGTACGCATCCGCCGGGCGCAATTCTCCCAATCGGCCATCCGATCAGCCGAACCCGGTGCCAATCGCTGCAAAAATAGAAGCGGACCCAGTCGGTTCCGGAGCCCCGCCGGACACGCCTTCTCGCGCCCGAGAGCGGCAACACTCACAAGGATCGCCACTCGGGACTCTTGATTCGGGGCCGTGCTCAGCGCGCCCAGGAACACTTCCGCGCGCCCGGCCAATGACTCCGGGCTGGCAGGCTTCTCCTTCCGTTTCTTCCCATCCGGCAGAGCCAATTCCTCCACGACGGCATCCAATTCTTCCCACCAGATCCGTTCCCAATCCGAAGCCACCCAGCCGTTCCATCGCTGTTCCTGTTCGGACAACCAGCTGGCGGCATCGGCCCGAGCGACCGCCCGGTCGTGGAGGTGCGCCACCTCTTCAGCCATCCTGCCGGGATCGCCCAAGAACAGACTGTCCACCAAATCCCGCACCGCATCCACTTCCAGGCCCCGCTCGACGATGGTGTCCAAGGCCTCGCGCCGCAGGCGCCGGCGCTCTCCCTCTTCCAAAACGACCGGCTGCGGATCCAATCCAAGGCGATGGAAATTCTCACGGATCAGGCTCAAGCAGAAACTGTGAAGCGTGCCGATCATCGCCCGATCTAGCAGCGCCAGTTGCTCGGAGAGTCGGAGATCGTCCGGATCGCTTTCTGCACACTCCCGGAGTCCGGTGCGAAGCCGGTGCCGCATCTCCGCCCCCGCAGCCTCCGTGAAAGTCACCATTAGCACCCTGTCGAGGGACCACGGTTGTATCCGTCGAGTGACGCCGGCCAGCACACGCCCGACGAGCGTGGCGGTTTTTCCAGTGCCCGCACCCGCCATCAGCAAGACGTCGCCGTCCGCACTCACCGCCGCCTGCTGTTCCGCCGTCAGGGAGCCAATCACCGAAGGAGGATAAAACAAACTCACGCCAGCCTCACGCTCGGAATCGAGGATTTCCTCGGAGGTAACGCCGATTCAGTGGTTGTCCTCGGGATCCGTCTGCCTATATTGCAGTGTCTTTTTGAACCGCGAGTGTCGCCCGGGTTTTCGCCCGCCAGAAAGGTGACCTGTCTGCCACCGCGGCCCATGCACATGATTGTCCATTTACTCAAGTCGAAGATCCATCGAGCCCAGGTGACCGCCGCCAGCCTGCACTATGAGGGCAGCCTCACCATCGCCGAAGATTTGATGCAGAAAGCCGGCTTGCTTCCGTACGAACGCATCCTCTGCGGTAACTTAGCCAATGGAAAACGCTGGGAAACGTACGCTATTCCGGGAAAAAAGGGCTCCGGCACCATCGAACTGAATGGAGCGGTGGCGCGCCTCGGAAAAACAGGGGACCTGCTGACCATCATGTCCTTCACGGAGATGCCCATCGCCGCAGGCCGCCGCTGGAAACCCCAGGTCATCGTGTTGGGCCCCGAAAATCGAGTTGTCGACCGGCATGGAACCTAAATTCCCCCTGCCCCACCTCCTTCTTTCCCGTTTCCACACCGAGTTTTCGACCCGCTCCCCGCCATGCCTTGTTTCACAACCTCCGAACTTGCCGCCAGCCTGAATGGTTCGGTGATCGGTGACCCTGCCCTAAAGCTGACCGGTTTTGCCCCGGCAGACAGCACTAGGCCCGGAGATCTGACGTTTGCCGAAAACGAAGCGTACTTCGCCCGCGCCGATCAAAGCGCCGCCGCGGCCGTGCTCGTGGCCGATGATTTTGCATCGAAACACGGCAAGACGTTGATCAAGGTCGCCAATGCGCGGATTGCCTTTGCTCAGGTCCTTCCATTTTTCTTTCCAGAGCCCATCTTCGCTCCGGGAATTCACCCCTCAGCCATCGTCTCCCCCTCGGCACACATCCATCTCTCCGCACATATCGGCCCCGGTTGTGTTGTAGGGGACAGGGTCCGAATCGGCGCGAAAACAGTTCTCCAGGCACAGATTTATATCGGGGAAGATTGTCAACTCGGCGAAGAATGCCGGCTCTTCCCGCAAATCACTCTCTACCCTCGCACACAGCTCGGTAAACGGGTTCGGATTCACTCCGGAGCCGTCATCGGCGCGGACGGCTTTGGATACGTCTTCGACAAGGGGGAGCATCGGAAGGTGCCGCAGGTAGGCCAAGTCATTGTCCACGATGATGTTGAAATCGGTGCCAACGTAACGATTGACCGAGCGGCCCTCGGGTCCACCGTGATCGGACGGGGCACCAAGATCGATAACTTGGTCCAGATTGCCCACAACGTGACCCTTGGTGAACATTGCATTCTCGTCGCACAGGTCGGCATCGCCGGCAGCACCAAGCTCGGCGACTACGTCACCCTGGCCGGGCAAGTCGGGCTCGCTGGCCACTTGCGCCTGGGGGACCACGTGACAGTTGCCGCCCAATCCGGCGTTATGCACAGCATCCCCGAAGGACAGAAGTGGATGGGAGCTCCCGCTCAACCTGATCGCCTTATGAAAAGGCAATTACTTGCGATGGAACGGCTTCCAGAACTGCTTCGACGAGTCAGTGAACTCGAGCGACAACTCAACGACCGGACACCCATGGTTCGCCAGTAGCAAGAAGACGGCAAGAAAACAGCCGCTCGAACGAGCGGCTTTTTTGAGATTCTGAGGAACGTTAAAAGACCGATTGAGGGCCTTAGTTTTTCCTGCGCCGCAACTGCCAGGCGACCATCAATCCAAGACCACCGATCGCCGCATAGGTTGACGGCTCAGGGACGTAGGTGTAGGTAATTGAAATGAAGGAAGACGCCTGAGTAAGCACGAGTTGCTCCGAGCTGAGTGTTTCTGTTAAGAAGCTGTTGATTCCGCTGTTGTAGTCGGCCACGACCTGAAAGTTTGTCGTTCCGGGTCCCTGCGTAAAAGCAGGCAGATCACCCGCTAGAGTCGTCGAGTAGTTATTCGTCAATGCGGTAACGGAATTTGAACTGAATCCGCTCGTACCCGCGAAATCAATACTTGAGTCGAAGGGGTTCAAGGCAATATCCGAGCTTAGAAGGTTGATAGAATTCGTCCGGAAGCCCAACGCACCCGGAAGCTGTAATGTATTCGTCCCTGAAACCCGAGTGTTGACAAGAATGAAGTCCTGGGACGTGTTTTCATAATTAAAACTGGTGGTGCTCGTTAATATCCATTTGATATCAACCTGGAGCAACGCGCCCAAACTGCTGTCGAACAATGGAATGTTATGAAAATGCGTAAAGTCCGTCGTCGCGAACGGTAAAGAACTGGTGTAATTGGTGATTTCGAACGCGTAAGAGTTGGCGCAAATCCCAACTGACACCGCAAGAATGCTGAGTATTCGTTTCATGGAATATTTCCTTATATCAAAATTCAATTTCTAAAAAACCACCGACTTAAAACCCACACCGCACGAGCGAGGAACTAGGGTCTGTTCCGGCACCCATAGTTCAGCATCATTTCAGGAATTGCAACTCTTATTCGCACCACGGAACGTAACACACGGCAAAGATCCGACCGATCAGGAACGTCTCCCAACCGCAATCCCGGTAAGAGCCTCTCAACATGTGATGAGGCCGTCAACGAGTATTCGATTGAGACAGGGTTCAGAGTCAAAAAATATGGAATAATTATTTTAAATATCTTACAAACAACATGTTATGGATGTTACGTCTTTGGGAGTAGTTTTCACCATTGCCTCAAGAAAAACACACCGGAGACCTCGATCCATGGCTCATTGAAGCCTCCTCCATTCGCAAATCCTCAAGTCCAGGTTCAATCGGGATGGATCTGCGGGTCCAAGAATCGCCTTCAGGCTCGGTTCAAACGGAAAACGGCAGAAAGTTCCATCTTGTCGCTGCCGGGAACTGACGTACCCTTCCGTTCACTTCCATATCCGTCGTCATGCGTATTCAAGTCGCGATCTACTCCTCGGTGATTTTTGCGCTGCTTTCCCGTGTTGAGATCTTGCCCGCCACTGCCGCCGGGGACAAACCCGGCGAAAAAATCATCCCACCGCCCCCGACCTTGCCAGCGCTACGCGGAATTCATCTCGAACCCGCCCGGCTTGCGCTCAACGATGCTCGCGACGCCCGGAAGGTTCTGGTGCTTGGCGACACCCTGGATGGCGGTGTCGTGGATCTGACCCGGGAGGCGGCTTTTCAACCCGCGGGCGGAGTCGTTTCGATGGATGAATTCGGATTCTTCTCCGGCAAAGGTGTGGGTGAAACCACGGTCACCGTCCGAGCCGGAGGGCAAACTGCGGTACTGTCCGTCAAAGTCGGGGGAACCAACGTTCTGCCGATCAGTTTTGTCCGGGACATTGAGCCGATCCTGAGCCGCTCAGGGTGCAACCAGGGCACGTGTCATGGAGCGGCGAAAGGCAAGAATGGGTTCCGATTGTCCCTGCGGGGATACGATCCCGGATACGATTACGAGTCTCTCATCAATGATCTCAGCGGCCGCCGGTTTAATCGTGCCAATGTGGACGAGTCGCTGATGATGCTGAAGTCGACGGGCGAGGTGCCCCATGAAGGACGCCAGGCGATTAAGCCCGAAGGACGCTACCACCGGATGCTTCGTCAATGGATCACCGAGGGGGCGCGCTACGAAAAAGCCGCAGGAGCTCGAGCCAGCCAGATCGAGATTCTCCCCGGCGTGGTTGCGCTGGATTTCCCGGGCCGACAGCAGCAATTCTTGATCCTTGCGACCTTTCCGGATGGTTCGACCCGCGATGTCACGCGAGAGGCCATCCTGTCCAGCAACAACGACGAGATTGCCCTCGTGAAGGACCAGACACTCACGGCGCTGCGCCGGGGCGAGATGGCCGTCCTGGTCCGGTATGAAGGACTCTACGCTTCCCGCGAAGTATCGATCATGGGGGATCGCACGGGATTCACATTCACGCCCATGCCAGAGCAAAACGCGGTGGATCACCACGTCAACAGCAAGTTGCGGCGGATGAAGATTAATCCGTCCGACCTTTGCACGGACGCCGAATTTCTGCGCCGGGTGCATCTGGATCTCACGGGCCAACCACCGACCGCCGCCAAGGTGCGCGCCTTCCTCGCCGACGCATCTGAATCGAGGATCAAGCGGGAACATTTAATTGACGAGTTGATTGGTTCGCCGGGATATGCGGATTTCTGGGCCAACAAATTTTCCGACCTGCTGCAGTGCAATTCGGAAAATCTGGGTCAAAAGGGTGTCTGGGTTTTCCGCGACTGGATCCGGCAGCAGCTGAAGGACAATCGGCCTTACGACCAATTTGTGCGGGAACTCGTGGTGGCCAAAGGCAGCACTTTTGAGAACCCCGCTGGCAACTACCTTCGGGTGCTTCGGGATTCTGGCAAAATGACGGAGGATATTTCCCAGACGTTTCTCGGCGTCCGCTTCAACTGCAACAAGTGTCATGATCACCCGTTCGAGCGCTGGACGCAGAATCAATATTACGAATTCGGGGCGTTTTTTGCCCAGGTCGCCTTTAAACGCGGAACGTTGGGCCGCGATCGGCTTATCCGCCCAGGCACGGCCTACGCCGAGGAACAGGTGTCGGAGGACATCGTCTATCGGAATCCCCAGGGAGGGGAGGTGAAGAATCCAAAGAATGATCTGATCGTTGCTCCCAGGGTTCCGTACGGCACGGCTCGCGAAGCCCGGCCGAATGAAGACCGCCGGGCCGCATTTGCCGAATGGCTCACCGCGCGTGATAACCCCTATTTTGCCCGTTCCACGGTGAATCGTTTCTGGAGCTACTTTTTTGGGCGCGGCATTATCGAGCCGGTTGATGATATCCGGGCGGGCAATCCCCCGAGCAATCCCGAGCTGCTCACCGCCCTCACCGAGGAATTTATTCAGAACGGATTCGATCTCCGCAAATTGATGCGCACGATCACGACGTCCCGCACCTATCAACTCAGCATCGTCTCTTCCAAATGGAATAGTGACGACACCATTAACTTCTCGCATGCGCTGCCGCGCCGACTCAGCGCCGAGCAAATGTTTGATGCGGTTGCCGTCGCAACCGGATTCCGCCCCAAATTCCAGGATTTGCCCGTTGGCATGCGAGCGGTTGAGGTCCCGGACGGGATGGTTGCCGGAAACGACTTTCTGGGTCTGTTCGGCAGGCCCAAGCGGCAAAGCGCCTGTGAATGCGAACGGTCCAGCAATGTCACGCTATCTCACGCTTTGAATCTGATCAACGGACAAACCCTCGGCGAGTGTGTGAGCAGCCCGGCGAACAATCTCTCCGGGCTGCTTGCCGCCGAAGCGGATGATCGCAAAGTGGTTGAAGAGATTTATCTCAACTGCCTGAATCGGCCGCCGACGGAGAGGGAGCTGTCGGAAATCAAACTGGGCGATCCGGCAAAACGTCTCGAAGGAGCTCAGGATCTAGCCTGGGCACTCTTGAATAGCCCGGCGTTCTTGTTCAACCGGTAGGCGACATCGAGACGGAGAACGGCCCGGAGGAGCAGATCTCAATTCAAGAAGTGAGGTAAATGTCCGCCCTTGCACCGTGCCTCGCACCGAGGAGAGATCGCTCCACGCTCCGTCATTTGAGATTTCCTTCATCATGATTTCAGTCTCCAGCGCAGCATCGATTTTCAAAATAGGGTCACCGTGTGTGTCCAGTGTTCGGTGTGTTGACTCTCCGTGGCTCCGGCTTTCCACAGCATTGACGCTCCTGCTGATCGTCACACGCTTGGCCGTGGGATCAACGAGGGCCGATCCGGATATTCTCAAGACGGATGTGCTCGGAATCTTTGCCCATCCGGATGACGAAACGAGTGCTGCGGCCACCTTCGCTCAAGTGGCGCTGGGCGGGCACAAGACGGTTTCGATGGTTTACTGCACACGGGGCGACGGCGGCGGCAACATGGCAGGCACCCAAGCGGGTCGCAGCCTCGCCATTCTTCGCGCCGCGGAACTCGACCGCTGCCTGCGTATTCTGGGAGTTTCACAAAATTATTGCCTCGAGCGACCCGACTTCGGCTATACGGAGAACCTGGCGATCAGCCTCGACAAATGGGACCATGAGGAAACGTTGGGGATTTTGGTGCGCTACGTCCGCGCGCTTCGGCCCGAAGTGATCGTGACGTGGAATCCAGCCCCAGTTCCAGGACAGCACGGACATCATCAGGCGGCTGGCTGGTTGGCGATCGAAGCGTTCACCGCGGCCGCCAATCCCGACCGATTTCCCGAACACCTGTCGCGAGAGGGGCTCGAGGTCTGGCAAACACGCAAGCTGTACTTTCCGGATCGGCTCGGAAGCAGCGTCATCGACCTCTCACAACCCCTACCGGACGGCCGCCTACCGGGCGGGGTCGCGGGGGATGCGCTCTCAAATCACCGATCCCAGGGCTTTGGAGGTATGTCATCCGCCCCGTGGCTTCGGCGCATGACCAATCAAGTGTTCCGCCTTGTCCAAACGGTCGTCCCATGGACGGCGGCGGAAACGGATCTCTTTCGAGGCCTACCCTGGGGTCAGGAAAAACCAAAACCGTTGCTGCCTCCAAAGCTCGAGAATGCCGCGTCTGCCTCCCTGCGATTCCTCAACCGGCCCGCCTCGGAACGTTATCGCGAATTTCTCCAAAGCAACCGCTCTGTCTCAGGCGTCGCAACGCTGACCCGCGACGTCCCGGTCCCCGCCGGCCGCCCGACGGAGATCCGGCTGGAAATGCTTAATTCATCAACCAACGGATTCAATTCAGTTCTGGATTTCTCGGGACCAATCGGATGGAGGATCGAGCCGGCACGGACGTCGGTCCGGTTTTCAGCAAACCGCACAAACATCCTCACGGTCGATGTCACCGCTCCCATGGACGCCGCAAATCAGACCGGCGAAATTCAGGTTCAAACCCGAGGCGCTCACTCCCCATTGTCGTCGGCCCTGACGCTTTATGTCACCCCCCGCCTGCGCGCTCCGCGCATCCCGGAGAGCCTGCCACTCAACATGGACGTCGCTGACCGATCGTGGACAACCCTGCCGCCGGCACTTGTTCGCGCTACCAACGTCTGGGAAGGAGATGTGCTTTCCCCAAAAGACTGCTCAGCGGCATTTCGATTGGGCCATGATGGAACGTCACTGTTCATTGAAGTCCTGGTCACCGACGATGTTGTCGTAAGCAACATTGCTCCCAATGATATCAAGGGCCATTGGCGGACCGATTCCGTCGAGTTGTGTTTTGATCCGCAGAACGGATCGGAGCATACCTTTGGATGTTACAAGCTCGGGATCATCCCGTTTGACATGACGGGAAAGGTAGGGGCGGCCCGGGATGCCGATGCCGAGCCAGGACCGATCCGAACGTCGGCCCCCGGAACGCGCGTGATTTCCTGGCGGACGCCCGACGGCTACGGAATTCGGGCCGCGATTCCCTTCACCGAACTGGGTGTGCGCCTCGCGGAATCCAAACGGCTCGGCTTCAATCTCTTGATCTACGACGCCGACAAACGCAATGCCGAGATCGGTGAGAACATCAACAAGGCTCGCCTGGGTTGGGCATATCGTCCCGGAATTCAGGGGCGTCCCGAAGACTGGGGACGACTCGTGCTGGAGTAGGTTGGGTGCTCAACGCGCCTTCACCGAGACAGGGGCAACGACGTACCGGCTAAAGAATCCGCGTCCTTCGCGGGCGAGGATTCCCAGCTTGACCGTCTCCCCTTTGGCTTTCCGGTGAACAATCCTCGCGAAGTCAACCACCGTATTGACCTGGAAGTCATCCACCGTCGCGATGGTCAGTCCCGCTTCCAATTCTTGGCGTGCAGCCGGTCCGTCCCGCTCAATACTCCCGATGACAAATGTCGCATTGCCATTGGGTTTGACTGTCATGCCAAGCCGTCGGCGAATCAGTTCCGAATTAAAAAAATCAACCTCTTTGAGCATGCGAAGCGTCAGAGTACGTTCCTGCCCCGTTCGGGACACCACGATCCGTACATCGTCACGATCTCCGCTCGCTTGTAGAATGCGGTTGAAATCGATCACCGACTCCGGTCGAACCCCATTGACCTGAACAATCACGTCATCCACTCGGAGTCCCGCCTTTTCCGCTGGACTGCCCGGCTGAACGACCTGGACCGAGAGGGGGCGGGTGGCCGCCTTCAAACGAGCCCCAAACCAATTCCCCTGGAGAGATTCCCCGGTGAGGATTTCGGCGAGGGCACTCGAAACAAGCTTGATAGGGATGGCGAATCCGATGCCTTGAGCACCGATATCCGGACGCAGAACGGCGACACTGAGGCCGACCATTTCGCCGCGCAGATTGATGAGGGGCCCACCGGAATTCCCTGGATTGATGGATGCGTCCGTTTGGAGCCAATCGGCGATATCAAGATATTCTCCCGCGGGCACCTCCTCGGGTCGGCGGCGGCTCTTTGAACTGATGATTCCACGGCTCACGGAACCACCCAGCCCGAACGGGTTGCCCAGGCCAATGACGGTTTCGCCCAACAGCAAGTCATCGTCCTTGGCAAACTTAACCGCCCGAAATCGCTTTCCGACCGGTGCCCTCAAGCGCAGCAGTGCGATATCCTTGGCGCGAGTTAGTTCCAATTTCTCCGCTGGATACGGCGCTGAATCGTCATTGAACTTCACCCAAATCTGGCGGGCGTTGCGGATCACATGCGCATTGGTCAGCACGTAACCTTCTTCGTCCACAACGACTCCCGACCCACCGCTCTCCTCACCGTTGTATCCCTGAACTGCAATGTTCACCACCCCGGGGAGAACCTTTTCAATGGCTTCCACCGTGGCATCCCGCCGGATATCGAACTCCGGATCGGCCGCCGGCTCTGCGGCGGTCGCCGCGGCGAGGCATAGGCTGATTTCGAGAACGGTGAAAAAAACGGAAATCGGACGGCGATGACGGTTCATAGGTATCGAGATGGCAATAAGACCGGGAACTCTGTCTCCGGCAGCCAAAGTACTCCTATAGCCCAACTCCATCAAAAAAACCAACTCCATGCAACTCGCTGCAGACCTGTACCGGTGTTGGCTGGCCAAGCTCCGGTCCAGCCAGACGCTGGCGGATGGCCCCCGCCCCCCACCCGAACGCTGGCTGCAGCAAATCTGGCGTCACCAACGTCTCCTGCGCCAGTCGCTGCGACTCACCGATGGACGAGCCGTTCGGGTGCTGCATCCCGGCTTTTGGAACCGGGAGTCCGGACCCGATTTCCGCGGGGGAATAGTTCAATTCGAAACAGAAAGACCCGTTCAGGGTGACATTGAGGTTGATGTCAACCCGGCCGGATGGGAAGCCCATCGGCACGATCGAAATCCAGCCTTCCGGCAGGTCTGCCTCCACGTGGTATGGGAATCGGAAGGCGTGAAGGGAGTCTCACCGACGCTGCCACTGCACCCTTATTTGGATGCTCCACTGGCCGATCTAGTTCCGTGGCTGGATTCCAATGCAGGCTCGGAGTTCCCAGACCTGATGAGTGGAAAATGCTGCTCACCGCTGGCTCACCTTCCGGCCCCGGCCGTCTCGGAACTGTGGCAACAGGCCGCCCGGATTCGCTTTGAGCAAAAAGCCAGCTGTATTGAGGGTCGCGCCCGCCAATGCGGCTGGGAACAAGCTCTCTGGGAGGGGATGTTCACCGCACTCGGTTACAAGCACAATTCGTGGCCCTTCCAGAGGATGGCGGAAGTCTTGCAACCCTTACTCACCCCGACGCCAAAGCAGTGTCTCAACGAAGTGGCCTCGAGCGGAGATCGTGCGGAATCAATCCGGGTGTGGCAGGCACGGCTCCTGGGAATTGCCGGCCTGCTTCCAAGCGATGTGCCTCGGGGACCGTTCGGCAACCAGGTCCGGAGCCTATGGGACTACTGGTGGCGGGAGCACGACGAATTTGCCCAAGACGTATTGCCTGCATTTTCCTGGCGTTGGTCTGGCGTGCGCCCGTTGAACTATCCACATCGGCGACTGGCGCTGGCGGCGCATTGGATCGCCTCGGGAAATCTCGCCGCCCGCCTCGAAAAAACACTGCTGTCCGTCAACCCAGGCTCCGGAGCAGCCATGAGATTTCTGGAGGAACTTCGGCCTTCGGATGATCCATTCTGGTCCTTTCACTGGACCTGTCTATCTCGTCGCTTCCGACATCCGCAGCCTCTGCTCGGTCAACCTCGATCGACCGATCTTGCCATAAATGTCGTGCTGCCCTGGTTGTGGGCTCGTTCCCAGCACGGTGCGGAACCCGCCATTCGGAATCATATTTCGGCACTGCATAACGAATGGCCCGCCGGCGAAGACAACGCCGTGCTGAAACTCGCCCGCGAACGCTTGCTCGGCCCCAATCCGAAGTGTCGCCCCCGGACCGCTGCGGAGCAGCAGGGATTGCTTCAGATTGTTCGAGATTTTTGCGATCGATCAAACGCAATCTGTGCCGAGTGCCGATTCCCGGAACTGGTCGCGCAGGAACTTCCCGAAATCCCGGCCCCAACCTCCCAATGGTAGCAACGGTCAGCCGCCGACTTCCGCCCTGGCCTCAGCAGCCAAAGCCGTCGAAAGATACCGCTCACCGGTCGAACAGGCGATGGTGACGATCGTCTTGCCTCGGCTTTCCGGACGTTTGGCCACTTCGATGGCCGCCCACACGTTAGCCCCGGTGGAGATCCCGACCAGTAGTCCCTCTTCCTTCGCCAAACGTCGGGCCATGGCAAACGAATCGTCATTCGTCACCAGAACGGTTTCGGTGATCTGAGGTTGCCCATTCGCACCCTTCAAATGGAGATTTTTCGGAACAAAGCCCGCACCGGTGCCCTGAATCTTGTGCGGACCCGGCTTCACGGGCTCACCGTTCAATGTCTGAGTGATCACCGGCGAATCCTTTGGCTCCACGGCAATCGCCGTAAACGATGGCTTGCGAGCCTTAATCACTTCATAGCAACCCGTGATCGTTCCCCCAGTACCCACCGCCGCTACAAAAATATCGACCTTCCCATCGGTATCACTCCAGATCTCTTCGGCTGTCGTCTTCCGGTGAATTTCCGGATTCGCCGGATTCTCGAACTGCTGCGGAATCCAGGAGCCCGGCGTTTCACGCGCCAACTGCTCGGCTCGAGCGATCGCCCCCTTCATACCCTCGGTCCCGGGCGTCAAGACCAACTTCGCCCCGAGCAGGGCCAACAACGTTCGGCGCTCCACCGACATCGTCTCCGGCATCGTCAAAATCAGCTTGTAACCTTTCGCCGCCGCGACAAACGCCAGCGCAATTCCCGTATTCCCGCTCGTCGGTTCAATAATCGTCGTGCCCTCCTTCAGTATGCCGCGACGCTCCGCATCGTCGATCATCGCCATGCCGATACGATCCTTGACCGATCCGAGCGGATTGAAGAATTCACATTTGAGGAGCACCGTCGCGTGCAGTCCAGCCGTAACCCGATTTAGCCGTACCAGCGGAGTTCGGCCGACGGTTTCCACGATGTTGTTGTATATATGACCCATGGGAAGAATAATTGAGTGTCGTCTGCGGGAACAGAGCCCGTACGATACTGAACTTCCAAAATTTTGCCCGCAAGTCGAATGTAAAAGAGATCGACCCCAGGGCACCTCCCGGGTCGGCATACTTTCCGTCGCCCCGCCGGAGCGAAAGAAGCCCCGCCTAGATCCCTATTTGCACTTTTTTCAACTCGGATCATGTTTGCCGGCAATGTCCGCCGCCCCCGTCCTTGTCTGGTTTCGTATCGATCTGCGGATCGCGGACAATCCAGCCTTGAACGCCGCACTCGGCACCGGGCAGCCCGTGATCCCGGTGTTCATTTGGGCTCACGCTGAAGAGTCTCCGTGGGCACCGGGAGCTGCATCCCAGTGGTGGGCACACCATTCCCTGACGTCTCTCGATGGGGACTTGAGAAAATGCGGCAGCCGTCTGATCCTCAAACGTGGCAATTCCCTCGAATCCCTCCAGGAAATTGCCCGCCAGACTGGCGCAGACGCCGTCTATTGGAATCGCCGCTATGAACCCAGCGTCATTGCCCGCGATCGCCGAATCAAGGACGCCCTCAGCAGTGAAGGCTTTCGCGTGGAAACCTTTAATGCCGGTCTGCTTCACGAACCCTGGACAATTGCCAACCAGGCGGGCAAACCGTTTCAAGTCTTTACTCCGTTCTGGAAGCACTGCCTCGGCAAACCGGATCCGGCCAGCCCTATCCCGCCCCCAGATAAGGTCCTGGCGCCAAAGAGGTGGCCGAATTCAATCCCTCTGGCCGATCTCCAGTTGTTGCCGCGAATTCGATGGGACGCCGGGTTCGGGACCGCTTGGAAGCCGGGGGAAAACAATGCCGCAAAAAGCCTTCATCGGTTCTGCGCTGATTCATTCCTGGATTATGAGTCAGGACGAAATCGCCCAGATCAAGCAGGCACCTCTCGATTGTCTCCCCATCTCCACTTCGGCGAGATCAGCCCCCGACAGATCTGGCATCACCTGAAGGAATACCGGCTCGGACCGGCTTCCCATTGGCGCAATTCGCAATTTCTCACGGAGGTGGGTTGGCGGGAATTTGCCCACCATTTGCTGTTTCATTTCCCGACTA
>CAMDJH010000070.1 GCA_945900455.1 Akkermansia muciniphila | reverse complement strand
CGCCTCGTACTCCCGCATGAACTGGACGAACTGCTCCCGCTCCAGATCCCCGAACAAGAATTGGCGATCCACGATTCGGGAGATGCAGTGGTAGTAACCGACCGGGTGAGATTCCGGCACCTTCATTCGCGCCTGTCGCATTCCAAGACCCAACCAGAATGCCCGCGCCACTGCAAGCGCCATTTTGACTAATGACCTGTCCCTTTATTCCAGGCATGTCCCTTTATTCCACTTCGGCACCTTCATTCGCGCCTGTCGCATTCCAAGACCCAACCAGAATGCCCGTGCCACTGCAAGTGCCATTGACTAATGACCTGTCCCTTTATTCACCAAATGTGTCCCTTTATTCCACCAGAACCATTGGGACGTATGGGGACCAGGATTTCAGGGTTTCTGCGGAAGTTACACACGCTTCAGCTCGCGACGGCATGAACCGTAGTGCGGGCGATGAACACGCATCCAAAGCCCAAGCCTGAAACCTTGTCTCAAACTCCTTTACTCCGCGTGCTACAGAATGCGCGAAAAATTGGAGGCGAACCAGGCGATCAGGGCGGCCACCAATCCTCCGGCCACCAGAACCGCGAGGAGCCAACCCCACCAACTGAGCGGGATCCGCAATGGGGAGGCATCCGCACCCGCCTCCTTGCGGAGATACAGGCGCCACGTGGTCAGGAGGACGAGGAAGTCGAGGGCGAGCAGCAGCGGGACGGAGATGGCACCGGTGAGTTGGTCCCAGCGTGATTCCTCGAGCCAAAGACCGAGTCGAAGGGTGCCGAGTGCGACCAAGCTGCCCCAAACCCATGCGGAAAAAGCCACCGTTCGGGTACGGGCGAGTGCTGCCATGCTGAAGCCGGTGGCGAAAACCGAAAACGGAAAGACGACCACCAGGCTGTAGAGAAGCTGCGGCTGACGAACCTGGAGGCCCTGCAAGCCCTGGATAAGGCCGGTGTTCAGGAAAAGTCGGTTCAGGACGTCGGAAAGATTGAGGTTCAAGGCAGCCAGGGTCATGCCGGTGAATAAAAGTAGAGAACCACCACCGAACAACAGTCGACTCACGAACCGTTCACTGCGCGTGGGGGGCATCGACAGTATGAACTCCTCGCAGCCGTGAATCACGTCGGCACCACCGAAAGCCGGCGCCGCGACAAGTGCATATAAGATCGGAAACGACACAACCCAGAGCGGCTGGGCCACGAGAGGCAGCACCCAGATGACGGCCAGCCAGCCAAGCAGGAAGAAGAGAAACAGGCGGCTATGCGCAAACCATTCAGACCAAAGCAGCGTGCCGAGCCGCCCGAGTCGCCGAATGCGGACGCGCGGGAGAACGTCCGCCGGGTCCGATGGCGTCTCGGTTTCGATGACAGTAAGCGGCATTGGAGATCGGCTCAACCTCGGTGTCTAATTACCGAGGGGTGTCCACTGGTCCACGTAGTATTCCCAGGGGTAGTCATTAATTCGGATGGGAATGAGCGGCGAACCTCCTCCGGATTCGTTCCCGTGGAAAAGCCGGCGGGAAACGACCGCTCCATCCCGCTGCGCGCGGAGGGTGAGTCCTTCCCAGGCAAGAAATGGCTGGCGCTCGACGATTGCAAGCCGGGCCGGGTCCGAAATGCGAACCCCATGAAGCTCGCAGACGCTAATGCCGGTCAGGGGGCCGCCGATTTGAAGGAGATGGCGCCAGGCGGGTTTGACCCAGAATAAGGGGTGCAGATAAGAAAACGGTCGGGATTCCTGGGTAACGATGAGTTCCTGCTCCCAGCTAGGCTCCTCAATGTCCTTGTTAACCGCAATCTGAGCGGGTTGTTGCGAGTGATTAACCAGATTGCCCCAAGCGTCATTCGTCCTTCCGGGCATACCGGCCTTCCCTCGCTGCATCGGATCTTGGGGACAGAGCAGAGAGCGCGGGTTGGGCAGAATGGCTGGCTTCCGAGCGAGAGAACTCAGCGATCGGGGGCGTTTTCCAACATCATCGAAGTATAACTCCGAGGCGACAATGATTTGCCTCAGGTTTCCGAGGCAGACCGTCTGGCGGGACTGTTTCTGGGCGGCCGCGACCGCCGACAACAGCAGGGTGGCGAGGATCGCCACGATGGCGATCACGGTGAGGAGCTCGATCAGGGTGAAACCGCGGAGGCGGGCGACCTGCCAGGGCCGCAGCAAGCCACCCTCCCGAATCCTCGGAAAGGAGGCGGCCCCGTCCGCTTGATGTGACGGGGCTAAGGCTGAACAGGAATGTGCCAAAGGCCGTAGCTGCTGCGGGGGACCCAAAGGCCGCTGGCGGCGGATGCGCCACTCCAAGGCCAGTTGATCCACAGACTGCATGGTTTCTCGCCGCGGCCAAGGATCCGAACCGCTCCCAGGGAACCCGCTTCCAAGAATAAGATATCGCCACTTGCCGGCTCGGCAATCACGACCGAATCCACTCGATGCAAGCCGGTGACGACATCATTGCCCACGGACAAGGCACCGTATTTTTCAAAGGTTGCCTTCTCGCTAACCGCCCAGGATTCAAGCCGGGACGGAGTTCCGTTCGTGTTACCCGGTCGGGCGAGGAGAATTCCACCGCCCGGGAGAATCAGGTACAACGGGGTCGAATTCTCAGGGAACTCCAGCGAGTGCACCAAGCTGACGGAGGATCCATCATAGGCCAAAGCCTGGAGCTGAGGCTTGGCCATTGTGCCGTCAAGCGGCAGGACACCCGCTAGACCGAGTTCGGCATAGAGGAGTGCCCCCCGGTGGGAAAGTCCCTGGAGCGTGCCAGGAAAGCTCGCGACCGGCCGAACGACCGGGTGCGAGAGAATCGTGAAATCGATGACATCCAGGTAGAATTTATGCTCGTAACGGGCCGGTACTCGGACCTTCCAGACCCCCTTTGAATTCGGGTCTCCGATCCATTCGCCTTCCTCCTGAAAATACCGGTCCGTCTGATGGCTGAAGTACAGTTTGCCATCCGATCCAAACGCAGCGCTGAAGCCGCTCCAACTGTCGTTGGTATCCACCCTCCGGTCGATCGATCCCGCCAGGAGCTCGAACACTTGACTGGGCTGCGGAGCGCCATCGGAACCCCCAATTCGAAAGCCGCTGGCGAAAACCGGGGCCTGCGGATTGCGCACATCGAAGGTATAGATGTCTCGAGAACTGCCGCCGGACCAATAGTACCACCACCGGTTGCCCGGAAACGGTGCGATCTGCGCATCCGAGGCAAAGGCGGCACCCACCGGAGCCCGCTGGGCGGAAGCTACGCCAGGAGCGCCATCCATTACCGCCAGGTAGGGAGGCCAAAATCCGCCACCCTGCGCCGGCTCCGTCCATACCACCGTCTCGTCACTGAGCCAAACGGCCTCCAAAGCGGCCCCATAATAGTTTGATCCGGTTTCAAAACGAACACTCCCGCGAATTGCCAACGCCGGCAGTCGACTCAAATCAACAATCGTCAGTTGACCGTCAGCCGGTATGCGCACTTGGATGATATTCGTATATACTACCCAATTTGTCTGGAGCAGATCTGGCTGTGGGATGGCAATTTTCGTGACCGCGGCATTCGTCTCGAGGCGAGGAAATTGGGGTCGCCCAGCCGCGTCGGTGCCCCCGTCGAATTGTGGGTCGTCGGGCGTTGTAATCTTGATTATCGTCACGACATCATTCGTTTCAAACCGGATCAATGGAGGCTGTGTTATAGAGTGGATCTCCTCGTTGGTGAGGACCATCGTCACGGGTTGATAGGTGTCGTCGCCCCGTTCAAGAATATAGAGATTGTCACCGTGTAGACTCAACCCGAGGATGTTCTGAGTGGAAACATCCAGGGAACTGAACGGGTTTTCCGGATCGGACACTGATGACACCTGGACGCGGGCCGGGCGCAATTGCCCGGAATTGGCCGCCTGCCGATACTGGAACTGGATCAAGCGCTCACCGCGAACGGAGACCCAGTCCGTCGCGGAGGCGGCTAGGTTCAGGTCAGCCGTCACCACCGGATGATCACGATCGGAAATGTCCACGGACAGAAGCTCGGTTCCCGAGAGGGACAACACTCGGCCGGCATGCACGGCGGCGCGTCGGGCTTGGGCGGCGTGGCTGATCGTTCCCCGCATTGTCAGCGTGTCGACCCCGAGATCAATCAACTGCATCCCGGTGAAATACTGTGAGGGCACCGGCGATTCATCGGACTTCGCGCCGTCCGCTGCGGTCCACCCGGACCAAGGCACCAGGATCAATCCTTCGGCTGGAAGTATATTGATAGCTTTTTCGTCGAAATTGGCCTCGGACCAGCCCCATTTACCGAGGAACACCTTCTTGAGAAGCGATGGATTCGCGGGATTGGATACGTCGAAGAGAGCGACGGCGGGGCTGCCACCATCCCAACCCATTGTAACAAGCCGGCTTCCGAGCGGTTGAATGTAGGTGCTATAGCCTGGCACCTGAAGTTTGCCTGTGATGGCGAGCCGGAGCGGATCGGACAGATCAATAATCCAGAGCGGATCCGTGTTGCGAAAGGTGACGACATAGGCCCGGTCCCCGTCGAAGCGGGTGGCGAATAAGCTTTCATCGCGAACGAGAGAGAGTTCGGCGAGTTTTCGCGGTTGAGTCGGGTCGCTGAGTGAAAAGGTTTCAAGGAATGTTTCCGGGCCATGCCAGCTTCCGGAATTTCCGGAGGCAAACCACCTCCCGGGTTTCTGGGAAACCACCGCCAGGACGTTGCCTCGGAGATTCAGCTTGAACTTGTCGGCCACGGCCCCCGCGGTCGAGAGGGAGCCCACCTGCTGGACAATTCCGTCGGGGTCGGAAATATCGAACACCACGATTCCGGAGTTTCCCTGCAACATCCACGGCGGTGTGTCGGCGATGCGTTGGGGGGAGTCGGGTGTCTGCGTTCCATTGACCGCGACAAACAAGAATCGATCGGTTGCGTGGATGGCGCTCGGGCCGGAGTTCAGGCGGACGCCGGTTCGGGCAATCGGCTGAGACGGATCGGCAAGGTTGTAGGACTGAACGATCGTTTCGTACTGCCACTGGACACTGGTCGTCGGCAGACCTGTTTCGGCCGAGGCGTCCGAACCCCCGGTGGATGACTTCGCCGGGGGATTCGTGACCGTGACCTGCGTCCAGTCGGACGCGGCAATATAGAGGGCGTTGCCGACGAGGCGGCTCTCCTGGAGATAGCCGGCGACGGGCAGACGGGCTACCTCGACCGGAAGAGCCCCATCGGTTCGCGCGATCACGACCTGACTGGAGGAGCTATTGCAATAGTCGCGCACTAGTAGGGCGACGAACTGCGCTCCCGTCGGATCGGCCGGCAGCAGGTACATTTGCTCACCGCCCGTGGCCAAGGGCAGGAAGCCGCGGATCCGCGGAGCGCCGGCATTTGAAATGTCGATCACCTGCAACCCCCGGTTTTGATTGAAGAAATAAAGGGTGTTGTCGCGCACCTGCCAGATGTCCGACTCAACGACCGCACGGATGGGAGTTATGACGTCCGACGTGGCGCTCGTCGAGTTGGGGGTGTTCAGCACGGGATTCCCGCCTCCGTCGAGCGCGCCTCCGGCTGCACCCCCTGGAACAGCGGCATCGCCCCTGAATTCATTGCCGGTTGCCGCTGTCGTGATGCCGTTCCATTGCTTCCTGCCCTGGTAAAAGGTCGCGGGCAGCGGCATCGACGTGGTGTCGGTGGAGCGGATACGGATGATTTCCACGGGATGATTCACGGCGACGCGAAACGAAAAGTCGCCGGTCTTGCCGTCGGGCCATTTGAGTTCGCGAGCTTCCCAAAGCGCCTCGCCGTCCACACGATAGCGACTCTCCAGCGTAATTCGCCGAAACCCCTCCGGCACATTCACGACGATCACTAAATTGGTGCCCTCCGGAGTGACGCTCCGGATCTCCGGCCTGGGTTTCGATGACTGAGAATCGCTCTCGCCGGTGGCACGGATTGCCAGACTGGGGAGCAGCACCCAGGCAAGCAAGAGCCCGATGGGGCAACGGACCCAGCGGAAAAACCGAAAAAGGCGAGCAGAACTCATTGGAAATGGTTTTTTGAATTGAGGAACCACTGCCTCAGCCTAAAGTGTGCCGTAGCAGGCCAGCCCGGTCCCTTTTAATCGCAATCTCGCTTGGCGGGCGCGACCGTTGATGGAGAAGCACTGCCCACACGACTGGTGTCTCTCCCGTCAACATGGATTCCGGGCTGGCCTGAAATCGTTACAAATCCCCCTCCGCAGAGCTCCGTGGGCGGATCAATCGAAGCGGTCTGTCGGTCTCGAAACATCTCCACGAAGACCTCCTCCAAAGTAAGTGGGAATACGCTAATCCTTGCCCCGTAACGCGTTCGGATCGAATCCCAAACGGAATCGTCCGGTGCACGGCAGATTGCCGTGATGACCGGTCCGAGCGTCTCGCTCTGCAGAGCCCCGGGCATGTTAAAATCACGGGGAACCGATGCGCCGGGGAACACCACCTGGGCCTTTCGAACGGTCCGTTGCCAATCGTCCACCTCGCCCGCCGCCACGATGCGGCCTCGGTCCATAATGCCCACCCGGGTCGCCAGGCGCTCAAGGTCCCCGATCAAGTGCGTGCTCAACAGAATAGTACAGCCGCCCGAACGTAGCAGGGCCTCAATCAGACAGTCATTCAGGGAATGTCGAGCAATGGGGTCCAGACCCGCCGCGGGTTCATCGAGAAGCAACACGCTTGGCCGTGTCGCCAGGGCAGTCAATAATGCGGCAAGCCGCTGTTGTCCTCCGGACAACCGCCCGATCGGACGGTTCCAAGGAAGTTCCCATCGCTTTGCCAAGTCACGGGCGATCTCCCGGTCCCATCGATCGTAAAAATGGGCGGCGTACCGGCAAAGATCGGTCAGGGACATCCAGTCAGGGGCCTGCTGGCCTTGGGAAACATAGGCAACCTGCTGCCGGATGGAGCGAGGTGCGATCCAAAGGTCGTCTCCAAGGATTCGCACTTCGCCCCGGTCCGGTCGCAGCAAACCCATGAGCAACCGTAAAGTCGTTGTCTTTCCCGCTCCGTTCCGCCCGATCAACCCGTACACCACTCCGGATTCGATCTCCAGATCGAGCCCGCTGACGGCGACAATTCCGCCGCGAAACGTCTTGGTGAGATCCCGGGCTGCAATCGCGGATGCCATGCGAAAAAGCGGTTAAAACGAATTCAATCGAATTGTTACTATCCACCGGAATCTGCCATCAGCCGCCCGACACCACCGAAAATTTTAACGGGAATTCTGCCTCGGTCTTCTCCGCGCCCAAAGCTTCCAATTCTTCGCGAACAACCCGCACCACCTTGGGAGATGGAACGTGCATTTGAGTCGCTTCCACCGCGAGATGTTTGGCCGAGCGCCGCAACGCCTCGACCTGTTCTTCGGTGGTCAACCGCGCGGCATCGGCCGCGACAAAGGCGCCTCGGCCGTGTTTCATCGCAATAACCCCGTCCCGCTCCAATTCCGTGTACGCCTTGACCACGGTGGTCGGATTGACCGAGAGCGCCAGGGCTAGTTCGCGGATCGACGGAAGCTGATCCCCGGGACGGAGTGTCCCTCCGGCAACGTAGTATTTCATCTGATCCATCATCTGGCGGTAGACTGGCACGCCGGAGCGGGGATCAATCTGGAGATGGAGTTTTGGACTCATGGAACTCGTTGTTGTGTGTTTGATAACAGTCCTACAGAGGAAGTCAACCCGGAATGGCCCAGGGGTCTGCGACTCCGCTTGACGGTTCCTCACCACTCCCTTTGACTCACCGCCTCTTTAGAAAGTTTCTACCAATCTACCCACATGACGAAAATATCTGAAATCCTGGCCCGCGAAATCCTTGATTCACGGGGGAATCCAACCGTCGAAGTCGATGTAATGCTGAGCTCCGGCATTCTTGGCCGGGCCGCGGTGCCCTCCGGAGCGAGCACCGGCGAACACGAAGCCCACGAACTGCGGGACGGCGACAAGAAACGCTACCTCGGCAAGGGCGTCGGCAAGGCTTTAAAAAACGTCGCCGAAAAAATTGCCCCCCGCCTCTTGGGAATGGATGCGCTCGACCAACTCACCGTGGATCAAGTCATGCGGAAGCTGGATGGCACGGAGACGAAATCGAAGCTGGGTGCCAATGCGATTCTCGCCGTTTCGTTGGCCAATGCGAAGGCCGCCGCCGCCGCGCTCGGGCAGCCATTATTCAAGTATCTGGGCGGACCCAATTCGAAGGTTTTACCGGTGCCGATGGCCAACGTCATCAATGGCGGAGCCCATTCGGACGCCCCCATTGATTTCCAAGAGTTCATGGTCATGCCGCATGGCTTCGCAACCTTCAGCCAAGGCCTCCAGGCGATCACCGAGATCTTCCATGCCCTCAAGGCGGTTCTGAAGAAAAAGGGCCTCAGCACGGCAGTCGGTGACGAGGGCGGGTTTGCCCCCAAACTCGAAAGTGCCGAGGCCGCTCTCGAAGTGATCCTGCAGGCCGTCAAGGATGCCGGATACACCGCCGGAAAACAGATCTTCCTCGCGCTCGATGTCGCGTCCTCCGAGTTCTACAACGGCGACGGAACCTATACGTTCAAAAAGAGCTCCGGCCGAAAGTTAAGTGGCAATGAGTTGGTCGATTTCTATGTGAAATTGTGCAAGGATTACCCAATTGTCAGCATTGAGGACGGATGCGCTGAAGGGGACTGGAAGCACTGGAAGACGCTGACCGAAAAGCTCGGGGACCGCATCCAGTTGGTCGGCGATGATCTGTTTGTCACCAATGTGAAATTCCTGCAGAAGGGCATCGATACCGCCACCGCCAACGCAATTCTCGTTAAGGTGAACCAGATCGGATCGCTCACCGAAACCCTCGACGCGATCGAATTGGCTCAAAAGAATGCCTATCGGGCGGTCCTGTCCCATCGCTCGGGCGAAACCGAGGATTCCACAATCGCGGACATTGCGGTGGCAACGAACTGCGGCCAAATCAAGACTGGATCGCTCAGTCGCACGGACCGAACCGCAAAATACAACCAACTGCTTCGAATTGAGCAGTTGCTGGGCCACCATGCGGTCTATGCCGGCACCGGCGCTCTGCCCAAAGGGCGTTGAAGCGAGGTGACGGGCAACACGGGGACGCGGTCGGGCGAAAGCGCCGAAAAGCAGAAGTGACAGGTTCAATTGAGTAGGCGAGACGAAACAGTGAACCTTTTTTTGCGATCCGGAATGCCGTCCAAGATCGAGGAGGGCGCGCCTCCTCCGTCTCCGTGTGAGCCCCTCGCCGAATGAAGACTCCAGTCGTTCACCCGTTTCGTGTTGTTTTCCGGGATTGCTCGAAGCCGTTGGAGGTGTTTACAAATAGGGTAGATGAAATCGTGTTCATCCCTCTGCCTGGGAACCCCTCCGCCGAATAAGCCGGTTAGGGGGTGCCGGAAGTCGGTAATCGGGCCGGGACCCGAGCAACCGCCTCCTCAATTTCCGGATGGACGACGATGGCTTGCAGTCGGGATCTTTCTGCTCGCCTTCGGCCGGGCGCTCGCCGGTTCGGAGGTCCGTTCGGTGATCACGTTCGAACGGGACGTGCGGCCCATTCTCAAAACCCATTGTTTTCCGTGTCACGGTGAAGGTGAGAAATTAAAGGGCGGAGTCGATCTCCGGCTCCGAAGATTCATGCTAACCAACAGTGAGTCCGGGACCGTGGTGGTGCCGGGCAAACCGTTGGAGAGTCTTCTGCTAAAATTGGTCGCCTCGGGTGAAATGCCAAAAAGCGAAAAGAAGCTCACCCAAGATCAAGTCCGTCGTATCTCCCGCTGGATCGAAGAGGGAGCCGTAACGTCGCGCCCGGAGCCGTTGGAAGTTTCCAAATTCTTTATCACCGAAGAGGAAAGGCACTTCTGGTCGTTCCAGCCAGTCCATAAACCGATCGTGCCACCGACTCGCAACCCGACCCGCGTGCGCAAGGGGTTGGATGCCTTTCTCTTGGCGCGTTTGGAAGCCGTCGGCCTGAGCTTTGCTCCGGAGGCCGACAAACCGACGTTGATCCGGCGTCTCACTCTCGACTTGACCGGCCTGCCGCCGACTCCGGAGGAGGTGGCTGCATTCCTAACGGACGGCGGACCGAACGCGTACGAAAGGCTTGTCGATCGGTTACTCGCGTCGAATCGGTACGGCGAACGCTGGGCTCGGCATTGGCTGGATGTCGCGGGATATGCTGATTCCAATGGTGGCAACGAGGCCGATTCGGAGCGAGGTTGGATTTGGCGGTATCGGGACTATGTCATCCGCTCGTTCAATTCGGACAAACCTTTCGACCAGTTCATCACCGAGCAATTGGCGGGCGATGAATTGGTGACGCCTCCCCACCGTGACTTGGCGGGCGCCGACCTCGACACGCTCACCGCCACGGGTTTTCTCCGTCTCGCCCCGGACCCGACCGGCGACGGCCCGCCCGATGCGGATCTAGCGCGGAACCAGGTGATTGCAGACACCCTCCAGATTGTATCGTCGTCGCTCCTCGGGTTGACCGTGCAATGCGCCCAGTGCCATGACCATCGGTATGATCCGATCCCCCAGACCGACTACTATCGCTTGCGCGCCGTCTTCGAACCGGCCTTCCACTGGAAGCAGTGGAAGAACCCTGGCGAACGGTTGGTTTCGCTGATGCAGCCGCAAGATCGCGAAGCGGCCGAGTGTGTCGAAGTTGCCGCTCGGGATATCGATGGCCAGGCAACGCGGCTTCACGATCAATTGATTGAAAACTTCGTTCAGAAACAGCTCGCACTGGTGGCGGAAGACCTCCGTGACCTCGTGATCGCGGCCCGCCGGACGCCGGCGGACAAACGGACGGAGGCACACAAGAAGTTGCTCCGGGAATTCCCGACTTTCCAAGATCACATCATTCTGGGGGAGGTCGATAAGGAAGGTGCGAAGAAGGTGGAAGAGGTTCGCCAGACCGCCGTGGAATTGCGAAAACTCAAGCCCATCGATCCGCACGTTGATTGCTTGATCGAAAGCCCGGGCAACAATCTGGAGACGGTCCTGTTTAATCGCGGCGATTTTCAACAGCCCCGCGGGAAGATTACGCCGGGAGGACTGACCGTGTTGGAAGGCCGCGCGGCGGGAGACATTCCCCTCACCAACGCGCTGCTGCGTACGACGGGTCGCCGATTGGCATTTGCACGGACTCTCACTGATGGATCCAATCCACTGACGCCACGCGTTCTCGTCAACCGGATGTGGCATCATCTTTTCGGCCAGGGTTTGGTGAGTTCTCTGGGCGATTTTGGGGCGCTGGGCGAACGTCCCAGTCATCCCGAATTGTTGGACTGGCTCGCGAGTGAATTTATGTCGGGCGGCTGGCGATTGAAGGCGCTCCATCGATTGATCGTAACCAGTGCGGCCTATCGCCAAAGCTCGGTCAATGCGGCGGCCCAGGCGGTGGATCCCGATAATCGCCTGCTCGGGCGCATGCGCATGCGCCGACTCGATGCGGAAAGCCTTCGCGACAGCCTGCTGGCGCTGAGCGGACGTTTGAACCCCGTTTCATTTGGACCGCCAATCCCGGTTGCCGTGAACCCTCAGGGACAGTTCGTGGTCGGCACGCAAAGCCGTGATGTCAATGGAAACCCGTCCGGTGTGGGCGGATTGGGCGGGCAGGAATATCGCCGCAGTATTTATGTTCAAGTTCGCCGATCCATGCCGGTGGGCGTGATGGAAACGTTCGACGCGCCCACTCTCACGCCGAATTGCGAGGCGCGCCCGGTTTCAACGGTGCCGCCCCAGGCGTTGATGCTGATGAATGACAGTTTTGTCTTGAGCAGCGCGGCCGATCTGGCCGAGCGCCTCCGCCGCGAACATCCTCAATCGATTCGGGATCAATTGAATCGGCTGTGGAGATTGGCGTATGTCCGTGATCCGTTGGACTCCGAGGTTCGACGCAGTCTCGACTATTTGACGGCCCAGACAGAAATACTTCGAGCCACGATCGCAGCCGGAGCGGAGGCGAAGACCGACGACAAGAGCAAGGACAAGAGTAAGGCACCGATACCCGCAGCCGATCCGTCCCTGCAGGCATTGGCGAGTCTCTGTCAGGCGATGTTCAGTTCAAACCGCTTCCTCTATCTCGATTGATATGAACTCTGCAGCCTGCTTACCCCGGGATCTGTGTTCCCGACGACATTTCATCGGCGCCAGCGGTTTTGGACTCGGCTCGACCGCGCTTGCATGGTTGCTGCGACAGGATGGCCTGTTGGCGGAGCCCGCCCGGCCTGAGTTGGAACAGCGGAAATACGATCTGGCCCCCAAACCGGCCCATCACCCGGCGCGCGCCCGCGCGATGATCTCCATCCTGATGATCGGTGGACCCAGTCAAATGGACCTGCTCGATCCCAAGCCACTGCTCAAGGAATACGAGGGGAAAAAGTTTCCGGGCGAACTCAAGTTTGACAACGCGGGACAGGCCAGCGCGAAAGTGTTGCCGTCGTTTTGGGATTTCAAAAAACACGGGCAGTGCGGAACCGAAGTGTCGTCGTTGCTGCCGCACCTCGGCGACGTGGTGGATGATCTCTGCGTGATCCGTTCCATGCAAACCGGAGTGAATAACCATGGCCAGTCTCTCTATGCGCTCGCCAGCGGCCGCATTACATCGGGCGCTCCAACGCTGGGCAGCTGGATCAATTATGGCCTGGGTTGCGAAAGTCAGGAATTGCCCGCCTATGTCACGTTGACTCACCCCAGCGGCACGCCGTTGCTGGTCGACCAGCACTGGACCAATGGCTGGCTGCCTTCGATCTACCAGGGTACCATGATCCGCCCGCGCGAACCGCGGATTCTGAATTTGGACCCCGCTCCCCATTTGCGCGGTGCCGCTCAGGAACGACAACTCGGCTTGCTCCGAGAATTAAATCGCGAGCATCAACTGGAACACCCCGGTGAACTCGATCTGGGCGCTCGGATCGCCAGTTATGAACTGGCCGCGCGCATGCAGACAGCGGCCAAAGAAGCGATGGATGTGACCCGTGAAAGCGAGGCCACCCGTCAACTCTACGGGATCGACAACGAGCTGACCCGCGACTACGGCACGCGTTGTTTGATCGCGCGTCGCCTGGTGGAACGGGGCGTGCGCTTCGTGCAAATCGTCAACAACGGCCAAAGTTGGGATCAGCATAGCGGCATCATCAAGGCCTTGCCCGATCTCTGTGCGAAAAGCGATCGGCCCGTCGCCGCCTTGATCAAGGATCTCAAGGCCAAGGGACTTCTCGACAGCACACTCGTCCACTGGGGCGGGGAGATGGGTCGACTGCCGGTGATGCAGAATGACTTGGGCCGCGAGAAAGTGGGTCGCGATCACAATACATACGGTTTCACAATTTGGCTCGCCGGGGGCGGGATCCGTGGTGGCATGACTTTTGGCGAGACGGATGAATGGGGCCATCACGCGGTGAAGAATGTGGTCACGCAGCACGACTATCACGCCACGCTCCTGCATCTATTCGGACTCGATCACACAAAGCTCATCTATCGGCGCGCCGGTCGCGAACTCAGCCTGACCGACAAGAAGCCGGCGCGCGTCGTTCGTGAGATTTTGGCGTAGCCCGAGCGATGCAACCTGAGTGCGCGGCCAATCTCCAGGGCCGCGGAGCGGGGAAAAATCATGCAAAGCGGGGGATTGAATACCGCCGAGCCTCTGGCACGTTACTCCCGATTTCCCATGAACTCGTGGCGCCGCCAGGCTTGTTGTGCTCTTCCGGTCCGACTCCGCGGGGCAGTGCTTGTGCTTTCCGTCTGGCTGATGCCGTCGCTATGTGCTGAGTTCGCTGCGGTCCGGGGCATTCTGCGCGAGCATTGCTTTCCCTGTCACAGCCACGCGGCCGACAAGATCCAGAGCGGGCTGGTCCTCGACTCGCGTCCGGGTCTGCTTACCGGCGGCGAACGCGGCCCCGCAGTGGTCCCTGGCAATCCGGAAGAAAGCCGCCTCATCCGTGCCATACGCTACGATGACCCCGATCTCCAAATGCCGCCGAAGAACAAACGGCTCTCGGTCGAACAGGTCGCAACGCTCACGGAGTGGGTGAAGCAGGGCGTTCCCTGGCCCGACGACGGAGATTCCACTCAGAAACGGCCGACCCGTCCTGCGGGGAGGATTACGGAGGCGGACCGCCAAGGGTGGGCGTTCCAACCCGTCCGCGAGCCAGCCTTGCCACCGAACTCAAACAGCACTTGGCCGCAAAACCCCGTCGACCGATTCATCCACCACCGCTTGCAACACGAGGGCCTCACACCCGCGCCCGCAGCCGATCCCCGGAGCTTCATCCGACGAGTGACGTTTGACCTGACCGGCCTGCCACCGTCACCGGTGGATATCGCGGCGTTCGAGCAAGCCTGCCAATCCGGCAATCAAGGTTCGGCCATCGGAAACTTGATCGATCGCCTGTTGGCTTCGCCGCGTTATGGCGAGCGCTGGGCGCGTCACTGGCTGGACCTCGTCCGCTACGCCGAGTCCGATGGCTACCGCGTCGACGACTACAGGCCGCACGTTTGGCGGTATCGGGACTGGGTGGTGCGGGCGCTGAACGAGGACCTGCCCTACGACCGCTTTGTTCAGGCGCAACTCGCGGGGGATGAACTCTGGCCCGACGATCCCCAATTTTCACGGGTCGCCACCGCGTTCCTGCGACACTGGATTTATGAGTACAATAACCGCGATGTTCGTGGGCAGTGGGAAACGATTCTTAACGACCTCACGGATGTGACCGGTGACGTTTTCCTGGGACTCGGTGTGCAATGCGCGCGCTGCCACGACCACAAGTTCGATCCAATCCTGCAAAAGGATTATTTTCGCCTCAAGGCGTTCTTCGCGCCGTTGTTGCCGCGTCAGGACCTCTTTGTCGCCTCCGCTCAGGAACAGGCTGAGTACGAAGCTCGATCTGCCGGCTGGCGCGAGGCGGCCCGCGACGTGCTCGCTAGGATCGAAGCCATCGAGGCGCCCATCCGGGAGCGCGCGGCGAAGTCGACGTACGAGAAATTTCCGGCAGACATCCAGTCTCTGATCAAGAAGCTCCCCAGCGAGCGAACCCCCGCGGAGCAGCAGATCTACGAACTGGCCTTCCGCCAGACCCGCTACGAGTGGGCTCGACTCCAAACGCATTTTAAGGGCGATGAGAAGCAACGCCTGGAAGTCCTGAACAAGGATCTCAAGGCCTTTGACTCCCTCAAGCCCGAGCCGCTGCCACCTGCTTTCACGGTGACGGACGTCGGCCCGATTGCGCCGCCGGTGTTGTTGCCCAAGGCCGGCAGCGGATCGTCCGTCGAGCCGGGCTTTCTTTCCGTGCTCGACCCCACGCCGGTACAAATTCTGCGCACCTCGCGGATGGCATCGTCCACCGGCCGCCGCGCCACGCTCGCGAAGTGGCTGACGTCACCGGACAACCCGCTTGCTGCGCGCGTGATTGTGAACCGGGTGTGGCAATACCACTTTGGCCGCGGTTTGGCGGCGAACAGCAGCGATTTCGGCGCGCTGGGCGAAAAGCCGACTCATCCCGAACTGCTCGACTGGCTCGCCATTCGGTTCGTCCGTGACGGCTGGAGTTTCAAGAAACTGCACCGGATCATCCTGATGAGCGCGACGTATCGGCAGGCCGCAGTCGATCGTGATGCGATCCGCAACGAATCCGCCGACAGTGCTTCGGGCTCTTCTGCCCCCTCCGCGACTTCAGGGACAATCGATTCAACGAAGATTGATCCCGAGAACCGGCTCCTCAGTCACTTCTCGACACGGCGGTTGGAGGCCGAGCAGATCCGCGACGCTCTCTTCGTCGTGACGGGAGAACTTAACCTCTCCGCGGGGGGGCCAAGCACCGATTTCGGCCAGCCACGCCGCACCGTGTACGCGCGCGTCACCCGCAATTTGCGCGACCCGTTGATGGATGTCTTCGACACACCCGAGAACTTTACCAGCACCTCGCAGCGCAACGTTACAACCACGCCCACGCAGTCACTACTGCTCATCAATAGCCAATTCATGCAGCAACGGGCGAAGGCGTTTGCCCGCCGTCTGGTTCGAGAAGCTGGCGATGAGGATGACCACCGAGTCGAACGGGCTTATCAGCTTGCGTTTGGACGCGCCCCAAACGAATCCGAGCTTCGACGGGTGAAGGACTTCCTCGTCGAGCAGAGCCGAAACACTCAGTCCGAGAAGCCCAAGACGGCACCGTTCCTCTCCGAAAAGATGCCGTATCGCGAGGGCAGGGCGGCGCTGATGCAGCCCAAGTCGGGCCAGGAACACTTTGTGGTGCCGTATCACTTAAGCTTCCCTGCCGGCGACTTCACTATTGAGAGCTATGTGCTGCTCCGCTCCTCGCCGGAGGCCAACACGACCCGTACCATTGCCGCCCATTGGGACGGAGATCCCGCAAACCGCGGTTGGGCGCTGGCGGTCGTCGGAAAGGGTGCGATGCAGAAGCCACAGACGGTCGTGCTCCAACGGAGTGCCGGCTCAACCGGCGAAAACAGCCACAGTATCGATGTGGTTTCATCCGGGGTTACCCTAGACCTGAATAAGCCCTACTACGTGGGGGCGGCGGTGAAGTTCGGAGGCACCAACGATGAATCGGTCACGTTTATCGTGAAGGACGCCTCCAATGACTGCGAGCCACCACAGATTATTCGCGTGCGGCGGGCCGGAACGACCGCAACCGGAGGCAAAGGGGCGTTCACGATTGGCGGTCTTTCCGGTGCTGGCTCGCCATGGGACGGTCTGGTGGATGACGTGCGGCTTTCCAGGGCCGCGTTGCCGGTCGAACAACTGCTCCTCTCCTCTGACGCGATGGCGCCGGCGTGCGTCGGTTGGTGGCACTTTGAACCGACGCCTGGCACTTACCAGGATTTCTCGCCGGCTGGAAATAACATCGTTCCACCCACGCCACCCCCGGGTGAAACCCTTGATGTGCGAACGCAGGCGCTGGCCGATTTTTGCCACGTGCTGCTGAATTCGAACGAGTTTCTCTATACGGACTGAGTCATTTATGATGGATCCCCGCTGCCACCGTTACGACGCCTTCACTTCGCGGCGCGATTTCCTGCTGCGCGGGGCCGGCGGTTTCGGCGCGCTCGCGCTGAGTGGGATGTTGCAATCCAATCCCCTGCTGGCCGCTGCCGCCCGTGGTTCCGAGATGGGTTCCCCGGCCCCGCATTTTCCACCGCGAGCCAAACGCGTGATCTTCCTGTTCATGGAAGGAGGCCCGAGCCACCTCGACCTCTTCGATCCGAAACCCAAGTTGAACGAACTGGCCGGGCAACGCCTGCCCGACAGTTTCAATCGCCCCATCACGGCGATGGGCGAAATCAACTCGCCGCTGCTCGCATGCAAACGCACATGGAAGCAGCACGGTCAGTCCGGCCTGTGGTTGAGCGATTGGCTGCCGCAGACCGCAACCTGCGCGGACGACCTCTGCGTTATCCGCTCGTGCTGGGCCGATGGCATCAACCATTCCTCGGGCATCTGCCAGATGAACACCGGCTCGACCCTCGCGGGCCGGCCTTCGCTCGGCGCGTGGGTCAGCTACGGTTTGAGCACGGAGAACACAAATCTGCCGGCGTTCGTGGTCATGCAAGATAACCCGGCGACGGTTGTGAACGGTCCGCGTAACTGGGGCGCCGGATTCATGCCGGCCACCTACCAAGGCGTGCGCTTGTCGTCCGGCACGGAACCCATCGCCAATCTCAATACGCCCGAAGGCGTCAGCGAAATCCGGCAGCGCGGCAAACTGGACTTGTTGAACGATCTGAATCGCGCTCACGCCCGGGTGCGTCCGCATCAAACCGAACTCGATGCCCGCATCCGCGCCTACGAGCTCGCTTTCCGAATGCAGGCCGAAGCGCCCGATGCCGTGGATCTCTCCAAGGAAACCGAGGCAACGAAGCACCTCTATGGACTCGATGAAAAGAAAACCGAGACCATGGGTCGCCTGTGCTTGTTGTCCCGGCGACTCATCGAACGCGGTGTACGCTTCGTTCAGATTTACCATGGCGCCGGCAACCGCTGGGATGCCCACTCCGGCATCGAAAAGAATCACGCAGAGCTGTGCCGCGCCCAAGATAAGCCGGTGGCGGGTCTCCTCAAAGACCTGAAAGTTCGCGGCCTGCTGGAGGACACGCTTGTGATTTGGAGCGGCGAATTCGGGCGCACCCCCATGTCGGAGAAGGGCGACGGCCGTGACCATAATCCGACCGGGTTTTCGATGTGGCTCGCCGGCGGGGGAGTGCGCGGTGGCCAGGCGGTTGGCCGCACCGATGAACTCGGGCTACACGCCGTCGAGGATCGCCTGCACGTCCACGATCTGCATGCCACGTTCCTGTGGCTGCTCGGGATCGACAACCTGGAACTGGTTTATCGACACAAGGGCCGACCCGAACGTCCCACACTCAACGAAGGGGATCCGTATCGGAAGATCGTGGGGTAGAGCCGAATCTCAAAATTCCCTGGCCTCCTGGTGTCACTCTTTTTTCGAGTCTGCAAAACGTCTCGTGCGATTTCAGGTGTCCTGAACCTGGCAAACACAACTTCCATGAAATCTCTCTCCGTATTTTTCTTGCTGTCCCTGAGTTCACTTCCTGTCACCAACGCAGCCAAGGTTCGTTTTCTTGCGCCGGCGAACGAAGCCTTTCGGTGCGTCGTCGTCGGTGCCACCCCGCTGGCACACACGGCGCAGATCATGGGCGGAGGCAGTGCCCTGCATGATCAGATCCGGGTGACGCTGGCCAACGTCAATGCTGCCTTGTTGACCGGTGGTAGTTCGCTCCCGCAAGCCGTGAAGCTCAATGTCTATGTGACTCGGAGATCGCTGCGTTCTTCAAGGACCTGAAAGTGCCGCCCTGTGTCTTTGTGGAGTGGCAGAGCACGCTGCCCATCGAGATTGAGATGATTGTTTCAGGGGCGGGCAATGAACCGCTTGTTCACGGCCCCAGCGTGGAGGTGCGGACACCGCCCGGCATGACAACGCTCTACTCGCGGCTGACGATCACCCGTCATCCCACCACGATTTATACCAGCGGGCTGTATCCCTCCGATAATAGAGTCTCGGCGGAAGCACAACTGCGCTCGATGTCAGCGGCAGCGACTGGATGCATTTGGTAAAGGCGACGTACTACCTGAGCAATGAGGACTTGAACCATTGGCACAATAACGTGCGCCCCGACTACTTCAGCCCGCGGCGTCTATCTCTCACCAACCGCGGGAAAGTCGGCGCTCGACCGGTGCGTCATTCAGTACGCCGGCATGAATAGCCTGGGCTATTACCATGGCGGATATCGACGCACCTCGCTCTATGTCGATGAATGCGCACCCGCTATCACCGGCTGTCGCTTTTTCGAACATGGCGGGCACGGCCTCGAGCTCTTCAATTCCGTGGCCACCGTCCGCTCGAATTCATTCAAGAATGTTCCCAATTGGGGTTATCCGGTCGTATTGGATACCCTCGACACTTTTCCGCTGATACAGGGCAACACCGTTGAAGGCACCGGTAACCGCGGTGTGTATCTTCCCACGGGAACTGTGACGAAGAGTGGCCGTTGGCTGTTGCCTGGCGCGGCATTCCCGTATTTGGCCCCCGGGAACATTAGCGTGGGACCAGACGTCACGCTGGCCATCGATCCCGGAGTGACGTACCGAACCGCGGCTGGCCTATACGTAAACGGTACGCTCCTCGCTCAGGGCACCGCGACGGAACCGATTGTCTTCACGAGTTTGAAGGCAATTCCCGCTGCCGGCGGGTGAAGGGTTCGAGGAGTTAAGCTGGACGGCATCCGACGACCTTTGGGTGGCCGAGGCAACGGATCGACTGGAATTGAATCCCGTGTGGTCTCGCGTTTCTGAACCGCCCACGATCGAAGGGAGCGTTCGGACCCTCCGCTTGCCGTCGTCGGCCCACAACGAATACTTCCGTCTCGTAAAGCGCTAGCCGGTAACGCCCAATTGGATCCGGGAGATTTGCGCGCTGGGTGAAACTCTGCTTCTCTTGCTGTCAATCAGCCGATGCGAGCCGCCCTCCGTGTGATGTCCTGAACCATGAATGCCCACCATCCTGCCCGGATTCTCTGTCTCTTGTTGATAGCCATCGCGACACTGACCGCTCAGGAACGTCCCGCACCGGACTGGGTGCGCGAGACGGAGAAGGCACCGTGGCAGGCGCGGGATTCGCAGGCTGAGTATGTGTTCCGCGACCAGCTTTGGATTGCCGGCGGCTGGTTTCAATCGTTTGCCCCGCCACCGCGTGATGTGTGGTCATCGTCCGACGGCCGCAATTGGAAGCTCGTCACGACTAACGCGCCGTGGCTGCACAGCGACCTGCCGATGAATATCGTTTTCCGCGACAAGATGTGGATGATGGGCGGCTGGTACAACGGGCGACTGCCGGGTCATTCCGCGAGTCATCAAGTATGGTCATCGATCGATGGCGCAAATTGGCAACAGGTCACCGCCGCCGCCGGTTGGTCACCTCGCATCACAGCTGGTTTGGTGGAGTTTCGCGGGCGCATGTGGATTCTCGGCGGCACTGAGGACTATTATTTCGGCGACGACAAGAGTTTGAAGAATGATGTCTGGTCGTCCGCCGACGGCAAAGACTGGAAATTGGAGACCGCCGCGGCCGCCTGGTCCCCGCGCGCGTACCACCAGGCGGTGGCGCTCAACGATAAGATTTACGTCTTCGGCGGTGGCAATTATGTCCCGGCCTATCACGCGACCAACGATGTCTGGTCGTCGAACGACGGCGTGGCGTGGACCCGTGAGACGGCATCCGCGGCTTGGTCCCCGCGGCTCTGGTTCTCAGCGACTGTGTATCGCGATCGCATGTGGGTGCTGGGTGGTTGGTCCAACAATCCATCCAAGAACTGGGCCGACGTTTGGCACTCGAAGGACGGCAAGAACTGGGAGCGTTTAGTGACAAAAACCATGTGGAAGGAACGGCACGAACCTTCGGTCTTCGTTTTCCAGGACAAGCTCTGGATCGCGGGGGGTATGTCGCCGCCGCTGAACAGCGAGGTGTGGTCGCTACATCTGCCGACCGATTGGAAGCCCTGATCACCCGTCTTCCTCCGGCCCAGGCCATCGAACAGCAGGCATTCCCCCAAGGCGGCCAGCCAGCCGCTCGTCATTTGTACCGCTGCCTTCGGCGCGATCTCTCAGAAGAACGGTGCGAGGACAGTGGACGCCGGACATCTAACACTAATTGTCGCCGACCTTGAACGTCCTTCCCTGTATCTGAATCGCAGGGAGAGTTCCCCAATTGACTTGACTCTCCGCTCGCATTTGGTACAGCGGGCGGAAATGACCTTCTCAGCATCGACTATGAATTTTGGGTTCTCTGGTAACTGGAGCCGGACGGGGAGATGGTCAAGGACGACGATAAGTAGGCCCCTGATCAGAACCCCAATAACACCCGCAATACTAGCAGGCTACTTCCTGCTGATCCTCACTTTAGCCGTGCGCGCCGGCTCCTGCGCGCCCCTGAAAATTGAACAATCTCCGGCCGCCGATATCACTCTGTCGTGGGGATCGGCTGGATGCCGGCTGGAATCCGCCGACGAGCCGATTGGGCTGTGGGTGGTTGTGCCAAACGCCAGTTCGCCGTACTCCCTTGGAAACGTTGTCCGACTCTCTGGCAAAAAATTCTTCCGCGTGCTTTCGACGAATGGCAACTGTTCGCCGAATGTCGTGGGCTTCGTGAGGCAAAAACTCGCCAGTCGTCCAACAGTCGGCTTAAGGCATCTGGTGGCTAATCCGTTCAACCGTGCCGACCATCGCGTGAATCACGTTTTGCTGCTTTCGGACGCCTACATTGGGACCTTGATGGAGCGATGGGACGTGGTCAGCCAGCGCTTCGTGACCAACCGATTTGAAGGATCTGCCGCGGGGTGGGCTCTTCCCGCAACTCTTGAACCCGGCGAAGGATTTTTCCTGGACCCTGTGGGACCCGATCCTCTGTTCGTCACGTGGATCGGCGAAGTGCCGGAAGCTGCTGCCTTGGTCAATTCATTGCCGCCAGCCGGCTTGCGGGCTCTTCGGTCGTCAATTGTACCCCAGACGGTTCCAATTGGAGATCAGACCTCAGTCTTAGGCTTTCCCGCGGAAGACGGAGATTTGCTAGAGGTGTTTGACACCGCGGCGCAGCGGTTCAGTGGGCAGTACGAATATCTGGACGGGTTTGGCTGGGGACCCCTCAGTGGAGCGGATTTCGGTTCCAAGGGGCCAGTTATCACTGCGGGCATGGGTTTCTCCATCACCAAGTCGCGATCCGCAACCAAGGCGACTTGGATTACCCAGTTCGTCGTCAGCGGCGGTTGTATGGACTGTGGGCCCGTGACACTCAACATTCGTCTACTCTCGGATCCGCTCAATTTAGTGGAACTCAGCTGGTCGGATCCGTCGTATCATCTGCAAACCTCGCTGCTCGCGGTGCCCAACGGTTGGTTCAACATTGAGGGCGCGTCCCCCCTGATGCTCCCGACCGACGGGAGCGCCCGATTCTTCAAGTTGTCCTGCCCGTAAGGGCCGCTGTTGGATCCGCCCGCTTGTCACTCTTCTCGGCGTATGAATTCACCACTTGCGAGCTCTTGTTCCAGCATCGGCACCGACCAGCACGCAGGTATTGAACATCCGCGGGCCATCCGCTTCCAACATTCCAAACACCGCGTGGACATTGAGCTTCCTGCAGGCGGCGATGAAAGCGTTCGTCGCCGGGCCGGGCACGGTTTCGGCGTGAGGTCGAGCTTCCGCCAGACTCTCAAAGCAGTAGCCAGGCAGTGCGCATTCGGGAAACACCACCAGTGCCGCTCCTTGCTCCGCGGCCGATTCCAGTTTTGCTAGCATCCGAGCCTGGTTGCCCTCGCGGTCGGCTAGCTTCACGTCGATCTGGGCTGCGGCAATGCGAATTGTCTGAGTCACGACATTCAGGGGGCCAAAGGCTCGAACCAAGTTCAATTCATCACTTCTATCAATGGGATCGTCCCCGGATTCTCCAACGATTTCAATCGTCCCTACGAACCCGTGACCCGGAAAAAGAGCGGCTGAACGTCGAGAGTCACCACCGTTTCGGTCCCCGTCACGGATTCTCCAACATTAGTCCATCCGCCGTCACTCAGCGAGGATCGTGACTGGACTCGAAAGGGCGGCTTGCCGCCGGACCATTCCAAACGAACTCGCCCGTTGGGGAGGCCGGTAGCCCGTACGATTAATGGTATAGGTGCCGCGACCACCATCACACCGTGTGCAGGATTATTCGGACCCGTGGGGCCTGCAAAGACGACTGTATATCCAAGGCTCATCCGCCCGCCAGCGATAGTGCCGTCGGCGGTGATTGTCGTGATGAAATCACCGGGAATGTTCGAGAGTGTGGACGTAAAGCTCCCCGGGGTTGCGTCGACCAGCCCCTTGATGTCCCCGAAGATGCCGACGCCCTGGCTGTCGATTTGAATGGTGTTGCCGACCACGGTGCCGGGCATGGCGATCGGCGGCGGATCAAACCCTCCAAAGACAAAGCCATCCATGTCGAAGAGAATCGATGCGCTGGGCCCGGCGATCTTAATTTCGATCACCGCCTTACCGGTCGATCCAAATGTCAGGTTGGACCAGGCGCCTTCGTAGCGACCGGCCAAATCGCCAACGGCAGCCTGAGCTGCAGAGCTTAGACCCAAGCCAAGGACAAAGAACAGGGCAGAGATGCCGATGCGGGAGACAACGCTTCGGGCACACCTTCTGCGTAGAAGCTGGATATTCATGAGAATTCCGGTCTGCGTTGAGCTGGCGAATTTTCAAATTCCCCAACGCCCTTCGAGCGCGAATGTGGGCATGGGCATTTGAATTTCGGGATTTACAGGTGCCATCCTATTCGGCCCCTTTCCATTGTCAATGCCGGAGAATCAGCGTCTCTTCTGCCACAAACGACAATCCCGGGTCTTCCTCAAGGTCGACTAATCTGCCGCCGCGAGAAACGATCCTGGCGTTACCCAAGGTCGCATTACTTAGCTCGCCACCGTTCGCAAAGAATATTTGCATCATCCTGAAACTAAGCCACAGCCTTCATGCCAACATAATTTCTTGGTTGTTTGCCTGCTTGCCCTGTTCGTCAACAGTGTGCACTCCCTCAGGCGTCGGTGCGAAAAAGATTGGCGAGGATCTCGCCAAGGTGTGCGAGGCTCGAAATGACGGTTCTGGGCTCGGATTTGCCACCCCCAGAACTTGCACGTTTATCATCGCTTCCCTATCGCCCGTCGACTTCAATATCCGAAAGATCCCGTTCAATTCCTATGAACCTGCCTCATTTCTTTTTCGATTGCCGGGCGCACTGTTCTTCACGGAGCAGGTTGCGCTCCGTGCGTGGAAGCACGCTCCCTGGCTTCACGCTCATCGAACTCCTCGTTGTCATTGCCATTATCGCCATCCTTGCTGGGATGTTGTTGCCCGCACTCGCCAGAGCGAAAGCCAAGGCCAAGGTGATCGGTTGCGCCTCAAATCTGCGGCAGTATGGATTCGCCATAACCATGTATGCGAATGATAACAGCGATCATGTGATGTCAATGGTCGGGGAATTCGGCGGGCCACGCCCGCACTTCATGTATTTTACGAATCCGCCCGCGAAGGTCGCACAATGGTCGTTGAACTTAATTGACCCTTACATGAAGACGGCAGACATGAAAAACAAGAACATGTACGGCGTTGCCATGTGCCCGGAGATTGATGCTGCGGCGATGAACCGGTGGTTGGCACAAGTAAACTTTGTTCTGTTTAGTTTTGCGGAGTTTCAATATAGCTATTGGGGCAGAGTGGATTTAGTACCAGCCAACCTGCTGCGGGGTCAGGCCGCGACGGAATTGACCGCGAACCGCCTGGAATCCACCCGAGTGATCGTAAGTGATGTCTTGGCTCTTGATAAATCAGACTCGGCGTTCCGCTATAATCACGGGAACCGTGGTTGGGCCTACAATGAACTTCTCAAAGGACGGCCCATTGCCCGGATAGATAAAGGGCCGGCTCCCGACATTCGCGGTATCAACACCTGCTACGGGGATGGCCATGTTTCTTGGAAGAATGCACGTTCGTTTGGCAATCCTTCAAAGATGACCACACCCGGCGCTTATCCTGACGGGGCGGTCATGTCTTCTCCCAATGACGACACGGATTACTACTAACCAATCCAGCAGATGCGCCCGGGCAGCAACGCCGCTCGCTCGGTGACATCACACGCGTTGGCGTTATTGATGGCAGGCATTTGCGTGAAACTTTGCGCATCGTTCATTCTGACCGTGAGCATGATTTCCCGGATGTGGAGAGATTCTCCGCGTATGAGGTGATCGTGGAAGTTCTGGGGAAGCTGCGGTCGCTGGTTCGTTTCGATGAATTCTGCCGTGCGAACTCACCAGCCATTTTGAAAAGGAGCCTCGGGCTGTCCTGTAACGACGGATTAGGTTTGGCCCCTGGAAAACAAAAAAGTGAAAAGTTGAATTAAACTGGCAAAATATGCCTCCTCAGCAGAATCTGTGGGTGGGTGGCGGTTCGGGTAGTTTTCCAAGATTGTGATATAGAGCTACTTCCAGAGCGCGATAGGTCCGAAAGCCGTAGGCTCGTCTGGTCGTCACTCGAATCTTGTTGTTAAGTCCCTCCACAGCG
>CAMDJH010000069.1 GCA_945900455.1 Akkermansia muciniphila | reverse complement strand
ATTCGTCCATCGAGGAAATTTGGCTCTGGAAGCCGGATCCGTCCACGCAACAATTCATTCAAAACCCGCAGGAACCCACGCCCGGCGGTCCCCAGTGGATGACATGGACGAGATTGCAGGGGAATTCCTCGCCGTTGCAAAACCTGATTCCCAACGCCGCCTATCTGGTGCGTGTCCGAAGCGATATCGCGACCTATCAATGGGACTTGAAGGGAAGGCCCATCGTGCCTCGATACTCTTGGTCGACTTCCGGCCTGAACTTCCTTGGATTTCCATCCGTGCCAAGCACCCCGCCTAACTTCGAAGACTTTCTGGCGCAAGCGCCGTCGGAATTTCAGCGGACTGCCGAAATTTTCCGTTATCCAGGCGGCGACCTGGGAGTAGGAAATCCCATCCAGGTGTTCGCCCTTCGCACGACTCCTGTGCAGCGAGGCGAGGCCTACTGGATGCGTGCCGGCCAGGTTTTCAACAATTACTACGGTCCGTTTGAAGTCGTATCCTCGGGAGCAGGCATCGTCGATTTCGGTGACAATTTGAAGGCCATCAGTTTGCGCCTGCGCAATTTGTCCCCGAACGCGCTTACCGTCACTCTTAACCTGACGGCTTCCGAGCCCGCGCCGGGGCAGGTGACTATTCCCCCCCTTCCTCCACTGCTGGTCCGCGGGGAGTTGAATCCTACCAATCTCACACGAGGCTATTCCAATCTGGTCGTGGGAACTCCCAGGAGCTGGACCTTGACGCCGGTCGGCAACCAGGGATCGGAGGCCGAAATTGTGTTGGGCTTAGATCGCTCGGTGGTGACCGGCAACGTGGGCGACTTGCTCGCCGGCCTTCTCAAATTCACGGATTCACTGGGACAATTGCAAGTGGACGTCGGGGTTGCGGCGACCGTGGGCGCCAATGCGGGGCTCTGGGTTGGTGGCGCCACGGTCGACGAGGTCGGACAGTACTTGAAAACCTATTCCCGCGATGGTGCCAACAACCCCATCACAAGCACGAATGGCAATTACATCGTGACGGGCACCAACACGAGTCTGGGAGCGGTGGCTTCGACGTATCCGTTGCGACTGATTGTGCATAATCCCACATCGGGTTCGCCCACTCTTTTCCAGCATATTTTCGTGGGCTTCAACGCCATCTCCAACGCCATTGTTTCCAACTTGGAGGCGCCGCTGAATCGAAACCTTCTTTCGAACTCGCGCCGGATTAGCGCGACGCACCTGCCGTTCACCGACAGCAACAACGGTTGGATGCTCAGTGGGTCGCTGATTCAGGGCGGGTCCTTGACGGCGAGCGTGACGAACAAGTTCAACAACCACCTTTCGAATCCGTTCCTGCACACGTTCCATCCCGACCATGACAATCTGGACGCGCGGTTTTCCAATGAACTGCCCCAGGGCTCGGAGTCCTATACAATTGTTCGGAACATCGTGCTAAACGTCACGCCGCCGACCGATGATTTTGGCGGCCGTACGGGCGCAGCTCAGACGTTGGTCGGCGAATATCTCGAGACCATCCGGCTGCTAGGCTTGGCCCGGGCAGGGAACACCTTTGACACCCGCACGTTTCAGGTGCGTGGAACCTTCACGCTCAACCGGATCGCCGACATCGGCACGATAACGCACTGAACTCTTTATACTCATTGCAACAGCCCTAACCGCGTACTCCGATGAATGCCAACCCCCTGTCACTTTCCCGTAAAACCACCGGTCCGTCACATCCAATTGTCATGAAACGAATCCATCCCTTTGCAGCGTCGCTTCGGGCCTTGCTGTCCTCACTGGTGCTGGGCGCGTGCGCCCTGCAGATGTCACCCGCCTTCGGTCAAGCCACTCCCACGCCACCGGAACGGATGACCTACCAGGGGTTCCTGGTGGGAGCCGACGGCGTCGCGTTGGGTAATTTGGCGCCCAAGAACTATGACGTCATCTTCACAATCTACCCCGACCAGTCGAGCGGTGCCGCCTTGTGGTCGGAGCAACAGACTGTCACCGTCGACAAGGGCTATTTCAGCGTCTTGCTGGGGGAAGGTTCGGCGAATGGTGTTCGGCCACCCCTCTCGACGATTTTCGTGGGTGCCACGGCGTCGGATCGTTTTGTCTCGACCACGGTAAAGGGAATTGGCGCGGGGGGCGCCAACGTGGACATCCTGCCCCGACTGCGCCTCCTGTCGTCGCCCTACTCGTTCTTGGCGCAACAAGCCGTAAAGCTCGTACAAAACACTGGCTCCGACCTGCTGACGAGCAGCGGCAATATCATGACCCTCAATGGCAGTTTGGACGTTACTTCCGGACAATCCATCGAACTGGGATCGAACGTGGCCGGGAAGCAAAGCGATGCGGGCCGGATTGGATATGCACTATTCTCAACCGGATTGGATATCGTCGGGGCGGGGACGCTGGGCAACAATCGGAAGATCACGATGTGGGCGGAGGGCGGTCTGACGGTCAATGGACCGGTCACGGCCACCAGTTACACCGGCAGCGGCTCCGGATTGACGGGCGTCGCCAAGCTCGGCGCAAACACGTTTGTTGGAACCCAATATATCAACGCCGGTCATCTCCAGTTCGATAATAGCTATCGCATCCAGGCCAAAAATGCCGCCGGGACCATGGAGGAATTTCTCTATCCGCGATGGTCAGACAACATCACATACCTGAACTACGGCGCTGGAGGGATGTGGCTCCGGAACAACGCTTCCGCTGGGACGATTTTTATGGGCAATGACAATCGAGTGAGCTTCCAAGCCGGGGTTTTAGCGCGGGGTGGGTACCCGGGCCCGGGCGGTTCTTTCAACAACGGGTATGCATTCGCCGGCAACGGCGGTGACAATGATTCGGGAATGTTCAGTGATGCCGACGGCCATGTGCGCTTCACGTCCAACAGCGAGCTGAAACTGAGTGTTTATCCGGGCGGGGTTTATGCGCACGGACCCCTGACCGCAGGCAGTGACTTGACGGTGAATACAGGATGGGGACAGACGTTCACCGTTAACGGGAACACGGCAAATATTTTCATGGCTGACAACAAATCAAAATACTCCTCCTGGTGGCGTCAAGACAACGGGATGGTATTTGGAACGGTAGGTGGTACTTCCCAGGGGGGGGCGGCGACCCGGTATTGCGTCTATGACGGCGATAGCAATTGGGATTTTAGCTCAGACCGGAAGCTGAAGAAGGACATTGTGGATGCGGAATCCGTGCTCGACCGGGCGCTCCAGGTGCAGATTCGCCGTTTTCGGTGGAAGGACGATACCTCGGAAGCCAAACTTCACCTCGGTGTCATCGCGCAAGAGTTGCAACCGTTGTTCCCGGACATGATCGGTCACTTGCAGGATCCTGAGACTAAAGAAGATTCCCTGACCGTCGGATACAGCGATTTCGGAATGATTGCCGTCAAGGCGATCCAAGAATTCAAAAAACAGCATGATGCTGAGGTGTCGGATCTGAAGGCGCAGTTGGCGGAGTTGAAGGCACAGATGACAGCGCTGCTTCAGGCAACTCCGCAGAACGGCGTCCAGCCGGTAAAGAGCAAGCAGACCGTCTCGGTGGGTCGCTAACGGGCCGTCAGGCGAGATCCCCAGCGGAAACGTGGCTGAGAACGCAAGCGCAAGGATCGCGGGACAACGACGAAATTTTCAACTGCTTCAAACACAATGAAATGGTCCATAAAAACTCTGCGTGCTCTCCCCTGGATTGGGGGAGTGATGCTGCTCGCTGGCGGAGCTTTGGGGGACGGCGTCCCGTTACTGCCATCACAGCTTCCAATCGAGTTCCGCCAGGTCGAGACGACGTTCAACTACGCGGACGTGCGGGGTGTGCCTATTTCTCAAACGAACGGGATTCCGGCGGGGTCCGACGGCCGCCAGCCGAACAGCAACGATTCGACAGGCACCTTTACCGAGCCGACTGCGGGACAATTCCGCACATTCCTGTCGTTTGGAGCCACTCCGGGATTAAAGAAGTCCGATTGGCAATCCGTCAGCAATTCTTCGATTCTCAGGGCGGGCGTCACTCCATTCTCAGGAGAGGTTGCCCGGGAGATGAAGCTACCAATCGCGGCGGAAGGCTCAACGGTATACATGGTCCTGCGAAGAGTGCAAATCGGCGCGCCCTTCCTCAGCCGTCAGACGTCGTTCGCCTTCGGATCGGTCGTAACGGCCCCGGCGCGTGACGAAAACGGGCTGCTGCTTTCCGGTCCCAACGCGTCTAGCTACTGGCTGCAGGAGCCCTATACGACCACGGGCCACACCAATTCCGGATATTATTGGAGCCCCCACGCCCGGCTTGTCTATGGCGTTCAGGCCGGGCCGATCGCGATCACCTGGATCAAGGCGACGCCGTATACAAGTCTAACCGTGCCCGCATATACAAATCTCAATGGAACCGCCAGCTTCAAGACCAACGGCGCAAACATCTTTCTTCTTTCAACGGAGCGATATGTTGTCTCCGGCAGCCCCGTGAAGCCGCCGCGAAATATGTATTGGACTCAGAAGGGGTTCCAAAATATTGGAAAATCGATTGTCGTTCCCACGGCACGGGTCGGCGCCGTGAACGTGGTTTACAACAGCACCTTTCCCAAGGCGGTCGCGACGGAATTCCTGGGTGTCGGAAGCAGCAGTCCGACGGATGGCAGCACCAATGCAACGCTGCAGGAATTGCGGACACTCTGGTACGAACAGGGACAGGGGAACATCTATGCGTATAATGCGGAAGGCCGTGTTTTCGTGGAATTGTTGGGTGACCTGCGCTCGGACGGTCGGACGTTCGAACCCCTGGGAACCGAAATTGTGGATGTGAGCAAGCAGGCGATTCCATCGGACGTCACCATCGAACTCGGCGAACGCATCCTCCCGCCCGAGGGGGGCAGCCTGGATGATCTCAAACCGGAACCCTTGAACCAGGTGAACGGGCTGACGTTTGGATACCAGCACAATCTCAACGGTTCCGATCAGATTGAGTACTACGCCGCCCGGGAGACGCAGAACCTGAACGACTTCCTGGTTCACTGGATGGAGATCGGCGAGGCGGGGCTGTCGTGGCCTAAATTGTTCGGCCGCTACCAACTGGTGTGGCCGACCGATATTGCCAGCTTTAGCTTGTACGTAAGGCCTGCCGTGGCGACCGACGCTGAGGCGCAGACGACGGCGGTGGTCGTGGAGCCGGAAAACGCGCCGTTCATCCAATATCAGGATTCCCTGGATTACCCCCGCGCCAAATTCACCCCGGATTTCAAGTTCTATACGTTCCTGGATGCCACGCAGCCGGTCCACCGAACCCTGCTTCGCCTGACGTCCGGCGAAAACATCAGTTTCGAGCGAGTGTTCTCCTGGCTGGACGCAAATCTGCGAACAACCAACTTTGCCGCGAGTGCCATTGCGACAAATCTAACTGCCTGGAATGGCACCACGTTGGTTTGGGCAAATGAAATGCTGTCTCCGCGCGTCGTGAATCAGACGGCTGCCGTCGGCCAGCGGATCAATCCGCCCGCCGGCGAATTTGGAAGTGGCGGAGGCGACACGTATCTCGCCGGATATCTCAACCAATCCATCGGCATTTCGTTCAACCCGGGGGCCTACATCAATCCGTTCACGGCCGGCTTTGATCAAGCCAATCTCGGCGCCATTATTCCCGTCAATGCCATTCCCGGCACCAACCGCCTCGAAGTCTGGTGGTTCCGGAAGAACACGATACTCGCGGGATTGAATGCGGGCAACGGGGTCCTGGGCTTCAAGACCATTTACTGGCCCGCCGTGATCGGCCGATACACGATTGACTGGCCCGCCAACCCGCGGGAAATCGTTCTTGCCAGCAAGCTGGGCGGCACCGGCCTCTCTACCTCGGAATCCCTGGGCACTATTTACACCCAGAATGATCCCGCTTTGACGGGGTATAATCCGAATGAAGAACACGCCATCATGAGCGGGGGAACCCCTTATGCAACCCGGGATGACCTGAACATCACCACGCAAACGAACGGTGAATATTCATCACACCCGTTCGTGCTGGTGGATTACATGGCACCCGACAACCGCCCGGCAATGGCGGCGTTCAAGGTTTTGCGCGAAAAGCCTGAATTGGGATGGGTTTTTGACTATATCGTCCCCGCGGGGCAGCTATTGCAACCGCCTCCGCCCCTGAACTTTCTCCAGAAGCCGGTCGAAGGCAGCGGGGACGATGCCGTCAACTATAACACGGAACCGCCCAGCGTCAGCGGGGATCTCCCAGGGGGCTGGACGGCGGCGGATGCGACCAATAGTCCCTTCGCTCATTACCAGGGCTTCACTTACAGGGATCGGCATCAGGATTTCTGGGTGTATCGCGGCCCCCATGCCGGCATTCTCAGCCTGCAGGCCGGGACCTATCAAGAGGCCAGCAAATCGTTCACCCCATTGACTTCGGCCGTCGCGGTCGTCGATCAGTCATTTGCTCTCGCGGTCCACGTGTCTCGGCAGGACGAATACCTGACCCTGAACGTCACCGGTGCGCCTGCCTGGCTGACGGTCGATGGCCTGACGTTGCGGGGAACTCCCGGCAACGGTGACATCGGTGTCACTCCGGTGCAAGTCGTCGTCCGCGATCTGTATGATGACAGTCGCAGTACCAATAACATCAGTCTCAGCGTCGTGGGTGCCGGCGCCATCGTCGGCCAGGCGCCGCTGGCGCTGGTTAGCAGCAACAGTTACACGGGCAGCATCGTCATTTTCTCAAATCGACCGCCTTTCCTTGCGGAGTCGCCAACCCCCGCAAACAGCTTCACGCTGCGCTACTATTATAAGACACTCCCGAGTTTTGCCTGGCCGGGCAACCCCACCCCCCCGGCGGTGGGTAGCATCGTCCCTTACCTCCGGCCGCTCGGCTCAAGTCCCGGAACGTACGTGGGGGATGAGGACGACAAAAATACCGCCGCACTCGAAATTGTTTATCGTCCCACCTGGCCGGTGCGCGACCCGAAGGACGGCTCAAAACCACTGCCGTCCCTGCCATTCTCGGCCACGCTCACCAAGCCTGCGTTTGGCCTCCCGGGAGTGCGTGATTTCAAGACGGCACATGTGCTCTACCAGCAGTCCATCGCCGCGGATCTGCCGGCAGCGGCTCCCAGCGTCGTGCTGCATGATCCTACCCGCGCGAAGTATGAGGACATTGCAAGCCAGTTCGCATCAACGGGTAAGATTCCTTCGGGCGTCAAGACAACTCTATACCAGGGCAGATACTTTTTCCCCAATCTGCCGCCTCACCTGGCCGGCCGGGTGTTCATCGACCCCAACCGCGGAACGAAGGGCAGTCTTGCGCTGATCGGGGAGTTCAAGGATGAAGTGCTGGGAGAAAGCTACCTGCAATTGAACGTGCTTCGGGGTACGGACCTGGCCGCGGTGTTCGCGCTCTGCCCGACCGCCGATGCGGATGGATATTCCAAGTGGACCAACTTGGTTGCCGCCCTGGCGACTCCCGTTGAGACGTTTTATGAGAATCCCGACCAACCGGGAACGTACCTACCGAATCCCGACCTGACCGTGTCCATCGGTGTCGAAGATCTGGCCGAGGTCAACAATGACAACGTGGCGGTGGATTCTTATGCGCTGACCGCAACCGGGCCCGGAAGCGGCTATGTCACGGTGCTTGAAGCCAGCGGCACTGCCTTTACCGAGGCGGGCGACCCGGTGTCGATGCATATTTTTAAGATTGGTGGTGACCTCAACCGTGGCGAACTCAAAGTTCTCCCCTCTGCCAATCCTCTCAGCGAGCTGGTCACATTCCAGCACACCGCCGACATGGCGGGCCGGTTTGACGAGTTCGAATATGAGTGGAAGATCGCCGCTCCTGTCGACGGCTTCCCGCCCGTGATCGACGCAACCATGTCGCGCTATTTGCCGCTCGTCACCATCAGCACGAATATTCCGCGCTATACGCTGGGGGGGGCCGGCATTCAAGCGCTCGGCGATAATTACGTGGTGATGCGATATCGTCCGGTCAATGCGAGCCACCCATTGTATAGGGCGAGTCCGACCGATGCCGACTGGTCGAGGTGGACTGAACCAGCGCTGGCCGAAGGCTGGATCAAGCGCGTGCTCGCGGGGATCAATCCGTTCAATCAGCGGGTTACCGACCTGTTTAACAACAAGGTCAACACGGATGCGAGCATCCTCACCCAGGCAGGTCATCGCTGGGAGGGCGACGTGGCGCTCAACCTGGATACCATCAACAACTACGGGTTGATTGAGATTTACGAAACAGTGCTGCGGCGCGGTCGATCATTGAGCATTGAATCCGGATTCAATTACGGGCCGGCGAACGATGCGCTGTTGCTCGCGGCGGGATACTTGAGCGACCTCTACCTGATGCACGGCAACGAAGCTTGGGCAGATGCGGCGAATCCAACGATCGGCATTGGCACGGCCGACAAGACCTACGGCGATATTGCCACCTCCATGTTCTCATTCCGGGGCCAGGTGCCGACCCTCCTCGAGGAGGAACTGGCCCTGCTGCGTGGGCGCGACGACGTGTTCCTGCCGGGAGTTGAGGTGTCGCCGGTCTACAACCGCCTGGTTTGGAATTATACCCGTGGTATCGATGCGGGTGAGGTAATCTATGCCCTCAATTACAACATTCAGGAAAAGCCGGACCAGACGCCTGACGGTGTGATCAATGCCGAAGATGCGGCGCGCATGTACCCGATGGGGCACGGCGACGCGTACGGGCATTACCTGACCGGGCTCAAAGGATACTATTCCCTGCTCATCAACCAGAACTTCGATTGGGTTCCGCGCATTGAAGCGGTTAACGTTCTCGGCAAGCCGGTGTCCGTGGACTATCAGGATGAACGCAAATTTGCCTCCGCGGCCGCCGCCCTGGCCCGTGCCGGAACCCAGGTCTTTGACCTGACCTGGCGCAAGGATTATCAGGCGGTCCAAAAAGTGGGTTGGGAACAATTTGCCGTGACCCGGGAAAACACCCAGCGGAGTTATGTCAACGTCTCGGACGGAAGTAACAGTCATCCGGTGCGGGTATGGGGACTGGACCATTGGGCAAGCCGCGTCGGACAGGGCACCTACCTGGACTGGGTGGTCGGCAACGCCATCCTTCCCGACGTGGACCCGATTTCCACGCACGAGGGGATTCAAAAGGTGGATCGAACGACGGTTCCGGAGCTCCGTGAGTTGACGACCGCGGCGACGGCGCTGCAAACGTCGTTGGACAACGCGGAAGGCGGACTTTCACCGCTGGGCATTCCGGAGGGTGGACTGGTGTTCGACATCAATCCAAACCTGGTGGTGGGTGTGATTGGCGGGACACACTTTGAACAGGTGTACCAGCGCACTACTGCTGCGTTAAAGAATGCCGTCACGGCGTTCAACGATGCCAAGGATGTCACCCGCCTCATGCGCTCGGAACAGGATTCTCTGGCTGATTTTCAAACCTCCCTTGCCGAGCAAGAGCTGTCTTATACTAACTCACTGATTGAAATCTATGGCACTCCCTACCCAGACGACATTGGACCCGGGAAGTTGTATAAGCAGGGATTCACGGGTCCAGACCTGATCCACTACAGCTTCGTGGATCTCCCCGAATATGACATTCCGGAATTGTGGAGCGTGACGGCCGGTCACAGCTGGTCATTCAACATTCAGGATGTCCCTGTCAACTGGGCCAGCACGCAGTTCACCGACATCAATCTGCCAGTGGTACAGGTCACTTCGAACAATCTCGCGGCCCTGCCGGACGGGTCCCCGCGTAACGGCATTGAATTCGCGTACGAGACTAACGGTACCACGATTACGACGAACTTCGTCTTTACCGTCGACATTGGCGACCACGGATTCTTTGAAAAGCCAAAGAACTGGACCAGCCGCCGGGCATCCCCTGGACGGATCCAGCAGGCGATTTCGGAGCAGATCGCGGCGCACGGGCGTCTTCGCCATGAAATCAATGACACGTACGGGGACCTTGGCGTCATCCAGAAGTCCATCGACGTTTTCAAGGCGGGAGTGGCCGACTATGACACGGCGCGTGGCATCCGGCACGACCTGCTGATCGCGGATCAAGTCCTGGAGAAGGTCAAGTTTGCAAATGACCTCATCCAAAAGGTCCAGGACTCGATTAAGGAAGACGTCAAGGACACCGCAAATCTCATCGCCGCCGGTTTCCCGGAAAGCTTGATCGCGGGTCTGGCTGCGGGGGGTGACCTGACCTCGGCGGGAAGGGCGGCGGTGAAGGCGGCGGGTCTGGTGACCAAGAAGTCCCTCGATATCATCGCGGTCGTGCGTTACACGGTTATCAGCGCGCTGGAACTAGCCGTATCCACGGCAAAGACATTTGAGGAATTCGACACGCTGGAGCCACTGGCACGCAACACCGAGCTGCGCGGGGCGGTTCAGGATTTGGTGAATGCGTTGGGCGATGCCCAAGAGCGCTGGTGGGCTGTCAATGAACGGGTGCGCGAGTTAGACGACACTCAGCGAGCTGTTCGGGCGGTGATCGCTGAAGGCGACCGCCTGCAAGCGGAACGTCAGGTTTTCCGTCAACGGGCGGCAGCGATTACGCAGGGCTATCGAACCCGAGATGCGGCGTTCCGGCTGTTCCGAAATGAGAAACTCGAGCGCTACAAGACGCTGTTCGATCTTTCCGCGCGCTATTCCCTGCTGGCAGCCAATGCCTACGACTACGAGACGGGTCTCCTGGGCACGAGTGCCGGGCGCAATTTCAAAGGAAAAATTATTGCCTCCCGCGCGCTGGGCGTCGTCGATGACGGTGGAGATCCCCAGTTCGCCGGCAGTGACACGGGCGATCCGGGGCTGTCCAGCGCCCTCGCGGAAATGAAGGCCGATTGGGATGTGTTGCGCGGTCGTCTCGGCATCAACCGTCCTGATCCACATTCCACAACGGTTTCTTACCGCACGGAAAAGGAACGCATCCTGCCAGGTGCGGATGGCGAAACAAATTGGAAGGATGTGCTCAGCCGCGCGCGCAAGGCGGACATTCTGATGGACCCCGACGTCCGTCGGTACTGTATGCAGGCGGATGTCGGGGACGGGCTCCCGGTGCCCGGGATCATCCTCACCTTCAGCACAACGATCGCAGACGGATTGAATCTGTTCGGTCAGCCGCTTGCTGCCGGAGATCACGCGTTCAGCACGACATTCTTCGCGAACAAGATCGGCGGCGTGGGCATTGCCTTGGAGGGCTATCACGGAATGGGAGATCCTTCCGCTAATGGCGATGCGGTGGCGACGGCAGGTGGGGCGTCTCCTTCCGACCCCAGCCTCTGGTTCCTGGATCCGTTGGGTCTCTCGGCCACGCCCTACGTGTATTTGCTTCCGGTGGGTGTCGATTCAATGCGAAGCCCGCCCCTAGGGGATCAAAGTGTGATCCGTACGTGGAATGTGCAGGATCTTGCCATCCCGATGCCGTTTAACATTGGCGGTTCGGACTTCTCCACGAGAAAGCTGTATCAGACTGCGGATTCGCTTTCGGAACCGTTGTTTGCCATCCGCAAGCACAATGCTTTCCGCCCGGTTTCGGACATCACGAAGTTCGACCTCGTGTTCTATAGCGATTCGCTGCCGCGTATCGAGTTCATTGATAACCGTCTGATTGGGCGGTCCGTCTGGAACAGCAAGTGGAAGTTGATCATCCCAGGCCGCACCCTCCTCAGCAATCCGAACGAGGGACTGGATCGATTCATCCAGACCATCACGGACATCAAAATTAACTTCACCACCTATTCTTACTCGGGCAACTGAGCGAACGAACACCTCACAACAATGACCGCTTCATTTCGTCCCTCACGCTACGTAGGGTGGGTTGGCTTCGTCTCCGTCCTGCTGTCTTCGGCGGTCCTTCCGGCATTTCCCCCATCGCCTCATCAATCAGTCACCGGGATGGTGCGTGACGAAAGGGGGAATCCACTCAACGCCGACAAAGCCATCGTGTTCCTGGAACTCAATGGAGTCGTGATTGCTCAAGCCCCGGTCAGCACACGTTTGGATTTGGGTGTCAATTACCGGCTGATTATCCCCCTCGATGCCGGTGTGACGGCGGACAAGTACAAGCCGACCGCGCTTCTCCCCGAGGTCCCGTTCCGACTTCGGGTCCGTATTGGGAACAGGAACTACCTGCCGATCGAAATGACCGGGACGTCAACCCTGATCACCAAGCCCGGGGGTATGTCACACGTGGACCTCACCCTGGGTGAAGACAGCGATGGCGACGGTCTTCCGGATGCCTGGGAGCGCGCGCTTATCGCGGCGACGGGTGGCAAAAGGACCCTTGCGGACATCCGGCCGGAAGACGATGCCGACGGTGACGGCTTGTCGAACCTGATGGAATATCTCGCCGGTACTTACGCCTTTGACCCGAAGGATGGATTCGCACTGGCAATCCGGTCCATCGAGGGAGGCCGCCCATTGCTGGAATTCAAAGCGATCCGGGGCCGGAGCTATGCGATCCACTTCACGCAGGATATGGAGACCTGGACTCAGATTCCATTTTCATTGTCCACGGACGGGGCGACGGTTGAGCCCCGCGCCATCTACGTTTCCGCCGACGTCCGGCCAGTCCGTGCATTCGTCGCACCGCTGGCGGAAGGAGATACCAGACCCCGATTCTTCCGGTTGATGGTCCACTGAGCATAGATGCGCCATGTTACGCCGCGAGCCGTCGATTGCTGAGGCCATTTTTCTGGCGTTCAGGCATTTCTCCATGTGTGTTCGGATCGTCGACGCCGTAGGCGGGCATCGCCTGAAGTTTGCGGGTCAGTCGAGCTCGTTCCCCACGATGACGGCATCGCCTCCCGGGTACTTAAAGCGTCGGCGTCCTGCATCGTTGCTTTTGGTGGTCTGCGTCCTGATCCTTAGTGTCGGCTTTTCGGTCTCCCTTGAGGCGTCAACGAGCGCGCATTATTCCATCATGCCCGATACGCTTGACGGCGGCGGTGGAGTGGCCGGAAGCAGCGACTACGCAATGGTGAGTTCGCTCGAATCCAGCGTGATCGGCCAGGCGGACTCCGCCGACTACCAGATTGGGCACGGTTACTTGCAGCAGGCAGGTGGCGTCGTAACGAGTATTTCCGGACGATATATCTTCTATAACAACTCGGCTTGGGACGGGAATGATTCCGGAGCGAACACGAATGACGACCGTGCGATCGCCATCGACAAATTGCCGCTGCTGAAGGGGACCGCTACGTTTCTAAACTATTCCAGCTTCCGCCTGGGTCTCAATGGCGTGATGGTGGATATCTTCAACCTTCCCCAGGGTACTCTGGCAGCGGGGGATTTTAGCTTCAAGATGGGCAACAATAACACGCACGGATCATGGCCCGCAGCTCCGGCTCCGGTGGGTATAACCGTGCGACGGGGAGGCGGCGTTGGGGGTTCGGACCGTGTCACCATCATCTGGTCCGACGCCACTGCCCCGAAGAAGACGTGGCTGCGGGTGGCCCTGTTGCCGACCACAGGGACGGGATTGTCCCAGGATTCTGTGTTTTATTTTGCCAACGCCGTGGGAGATTCCGGTAATAGTCCCGGTGACGCACGGGTTACCATCGCGGATGAATTGCTGGCGCGGAACAACCCGGCCTCGGTCCTGAATCCCGCCAGCATCACCAACCGGTTCGACTATAATCGGGATAAACGCGTGACAACGGTCGATCAGTTGATTGCCCGCGACAATCCTACCAGCGTCCTGAACGAACTCCTTTTGATCACCGTGTCCGACGGGACTGTCAGCGGATTGGCAGGCCATGCATCCGCCTCGTCCATGGCCATCGGAGAACCTGCCGATCAGGCCAGTCGGGGCGCTCAACTTCTGGTTCATGGGGCAAAGGAGTAAAATGAACGGAATTCCCGCAACTCCAGTACGCGCTCTGGCGCTTGCCATTGTCCTGGGAAACGCGAGCGCCTCAGCACAGGTCCGGATCCGTGTCGGTGAGGTCGTGCTATTGCCGAATACTGCGGACCAAGTGGTCGAGTTCAAAGTTTCAAATTCCTCAAGAACCAACATCCTCGTTGAGGGCTTTGAATTGAATGTCCAAGTTGGGGACGGTGGAATGATCGTGGGGGGGATTGATGTAGGGCCGGCGATCACACGGGTTGACCTAGTAACCGGAACCCTATTCCAGGCCAACAGCATCGGCACCCGCGATGCGTCGGGGCGGCCGCAGGGCGAGCATCCGATGCTGGGGCTTTACAGCACAGTGACTGCCGCGTCGACCGTTTCCATTCCCGCCGGGTCGACCACGAGACTGGCCCGGGTGACATTTGACACGCGCGCACTCGAATCGGGACGGTGGCCGCTCGCCTTCGGGCTTACCGCCAATGGCTCCAGCCGCTATGTTAACTTGGCCGCAGGCGGGTTGGGTGCTGCGGACCAGATTGTCCCCTTGATTCAGGACGGTTTCTTGAAGATTGCGGAGGATTTCCAGCCGATGGATCCGGCCCCCGAGCTGCGGTTGAGTTTCCAATGGGATGTCGAGGGCCGAATTATTTTCGCGGCACCGATCGAGATTGGCACAGGCATCGGGTTGCAATCAGCGCCCACAGTCGATTCGGTAGTGTGGACCGATGTTCCCTTTGAGGTGGTGGGATCAGAATCCGGAGTTCAATACGCGATCGTACCTGGGGACTCCAACGCGCCGATGCGCTTTTATCGGTTGGCAAAAAAATCGCAGCCCTGATTTGAGGAAGACTTCCCGGGAATCGCACGATACAAATTCAAGGAAATGATTATGAAGCCCATTTCGAAAATGCTGAAGAGGCAGCAAATCATCGGGGCCGTTGCCCTCTTGTTTTCGCCTTCGCTGTCGGCCCAGATTCTGATCCAGGTGGGATCAAACTCGCTGTTGCCGGACACGGCCAACCAATCGATAGACTTCTTCATGACCGGCCAGTCCCCCAGCGCCTACAACTTCCAAGGTTTCGAGTTCAATATGCAGGTGGGAGACGGGGGGGCGGCTGCCGGAGGAACTTCCGTAGGCCCTCGAATTACCGGGGTTGATCTGGTGGCGGGAACACTCTTTGAGAATAATAACTTGGGAACCCAGGATGCTTCAGGCCAACCGCAGAACCAACACCCGCTCCTGGCATTTTATAGCACCATCACTCTGTCGGACACTGTTACGCTTCTGCCCGGCGCGACGCCATCCATTGCCCGCGTGACGTTCGACACTACGGGATTGAATTCCGGGAACTGGACGCTGGCGTTGGGACTTACCGTCAACGGTCCGACTAAGTTTGTAAATCTGGCTATTCCGGGGCATGACGGCAATGGCAACATCTTTCCGACAATCACCGACGGCTCATTGGCGATCACGGCGGTTCCTGAGCCGATGATGGCCCCGCTGGTGGGCGCGCTGCTTCTGGGCTTTGTTGCCTGGCGCAGGCGCTTCCGAGGCATTGCCTGAATGGAAACGCCTGATTGAACCGACAGAGTGGGAGGGCAATTATTGGCGGGTCAACGACTCGAACCGGTCCGTTCTGCCGAAGTTTGATCGCGACGGAACAGGAACGTCGTCTCCGGCTTCACCAAACGCCCCCCGGTCTCGAGCACCGGATAGGCGAGGAAGTTGATCGGGCCACCTTCCGGACCCGGCTCGATTACGAGATCACGCCCTCGACTGAACTCAATCCGGTTGGCCGGATGATGACCGAAGTAGTACTGAGCGAGGCTCGAATGCTTGTCGGCCTCGCTGATATCCACGGGCCACCACTTGCCCTCCGCGAAGAATTCGGCCCAGCAATGGTAGCCGTCGATGCCGCCGTCATTACGTTCGGAGGGAACTGCTGCGCCGATGGCGAACCGCGCCGGGATGAGCGCCGCGCGGGCGAGCGCGATGAAGTAGGCGTGAAAGTCAGAACAGTTACCAGAGCGTGCGTCACAGGCGTAGACGGCGTCACCGCGGCCCCAGCCGGAACCGTACTTGGCGTAGCGCAGACGTTCGATCACATGGTCGTAAAGCGCGCGGGCGCGGTAGAGGTCGGTGGCGTGGCCGCGGGTAACGTCCTGGGCGATCGTCTGAAAATTCTCGTTGGACGGCACGAGAAGTTCCGGTGGCAGGTAGCGCTCCGGGCCGAGCGTTGCGAGGTATTCGGTGTGAACGCGGACGAGCTTGAGCCTCAGCTCACCGCCCCTGAACGGCACCTGAAAGAAGCCGGCGCCCGCCTGGGACTTCTCCGCGATGTGCTTTTCGATGGCCGCTTGGATGTCGGCTGTGACGACGCTGGACACCGATTCGACTCCGTTGGGCGCCCGCTGGGCGTGGCGATGGGCACACGCGGTCGCCAGCAGGCTGATGCCAAGCAACGACACCGCCACCAACACCTCGGCTGAGTTACCGATTCGCACGCGAATGGGTTGGGCGGGCAAACTGGGGTCACGTCCACGGCTACTTCTTGGGATGCTCCGCGTTTTTCGGGTGTTCACCCCCGGGATGTTCGTGACTGGTCTTGCATGCGGTCAAGGTCAGCACGGCAACGAATCCGAGCAGGATCAGCAGTGCGGATGTCTTCAGGCGGAAGGGGAGGTTCTTCATGGGATGGGTTGATGAAAGTTATTTCACGGGTAAGATGCACCCAGGGGTTGGGAATTTTTAGATAAGAATTGTCGGCCAATCGTTGGCGGGCACATCCTGAAGTTGTGAGCGGCGTCTGTGGGGCAGGCCTCTGGCCTGACGGTTCACCGTGCCTCCGGCTCGGTGTCTGGAGATTGGCCATTCTTGGCGACATTCACGGCCCAACGGGCCGTAAGATCCAGCCCAGGGCTGAGGCCCCTTGGCCGATGCCCTGGGTATCTTCGAACTCAGTGATCCGCGCCCTGAAGGGGAGCGAGAGGCTCGATTCCACAGGTGCCGTCAATCGGATTCGATGTGCTATGAGGATATATGCGCATCGGGCCTACGTTGCAATGGCCTATAGATTTGAGGTTCTCGCGCCCATTCAGGGCGCCGGATATACTGGCGTAGCGTACCCAGGGCATCGGCCGGATGGGCCTCAGCCCTGGGCTAAGTTCTAGCGGCCCGCTGCGCCGCACAGTGCGGCTCCGGGGAAAATGGCCAATCTTCAGCGAATCCCGACGACATTTCCTTGCGGAAAATGGCCAAACTCCAGTCACCGTGCCTCCGCACTGTGTGCAGACACCTGCGGAGCATGCCGTGGACACAAACCGTATCTTCGCAACGCAATACCGCGCGTCCGCTCTGGATTTCCTCCATACCCATCGTTCGGACAGTAGTATCGCCACGACAACCAATCTGACGAACGCCGCGGGCGGTGTGTACAGCCTGGATTTCCTCGGCGAGACGCTTTACGGGGCGGAGCTTGTGAACGAGTTGAACTACTTCCGCGTCGCTCCAACGCGTCGAGCGAAGGGAGGAATTTGGTCTCATTTTGAATTCTCGCCCACACGAGTTGCCATTTGGTTTGACACTCTGCCATGAGAGCAGTAATGGGTGAAGTCTATGAACTTCCCCACGACTCGGCCTGCACGGACGGAAAAGCTCGGCGGCCGGTGCGCGTTTACCCTGATTGAATTACTCGTCGTCATTGCTATTATCGCCATTCTTGCGGGGATGCTCCTGCCCGCCTTGGGCCGGGCGAAGGCGAAGGCCCATCAAGCCAACTGTTCCAGCAATCTGCGCCAGATCGGGATTGCTCTCACCTTGTACGCCGCCGAGAGCCAGGACCTGCTTCCCAGCTATACGGGGCGCACACCGAGCGGTGGCCTCGCCGATCCCACGAAGGCGTCGGAACGGTACCTGCTTTGGTTCGACCAACTCCGTCGCGTGATTGTCGGTGGGTCGCAATCGGTCTCCAATTTCCCCGCTTGGGAATGCCCGGCCGCGCGGGTATTGATCAGCAAATTCGTCCAGAACAAACGCCTGCTATATTCTGGCGACATCCTCAGCTATGGCTACAACTACACGAATCTGGGGGATGATTTCCCGGAGTACGGTGCGTCGATGCGAGTGAAGTTGGGAGGCGTGGCGGAACCGAGCGCCACGATTGTTGTTGCGGACAGCCTTTCCGATCGGCTGCTCGCCAAGCTGAAGGGGGATCCGACGGCGCAGGGCGTACTGTGGGGCTCGGTCATCGCCCCGAAGGATTGTTCCGGCGGAACCCATGGCTATTTGATTTCCAATCAGCATCAGAAGGTGGCCAACGTGTTATTCGCGGACTCCAGTGTCCGTGCCCATTCGGCCACGCTGTTGAATGCGCAGATTCGTTCCGGTGCGAAGGCAACGCCTGACTATTGGTGGGACGGGGATGGCTATAAACGTTCCGTGCGGAGCCCCTGCTACACGGACTGACCGCAGAGCTGCCCCGTAGGCTTTCTTGAAAGGGGTTCGCCCGATTGACTCGCATGAATTCTCTGCAGGGTCTGATGGGACGTAACGCATTACGCGCCGGGCGAAGTTTTCAATATCACGTGAGGATCGGCCGGATCACTTGGCCATGGACGTCGGTGAGGCGAAAATCGCGGCCGCCGAAACGGTAGGTGAGTTTTTCGTGGTTCACGCCGAGCAGATGGAGCACGGTCGCCCACAGATCATAAACTGTGCAAACCTCCTGCACCGCATGGTACCCGAGCTCGTCCGTGGCGCCGTGAACGGTGCCGCCGCGGACGCCGCCCCCGGCCAGCCAGACGGTGAACCCGAACGGATTGTGGTCGCGCCCGTCGGCCGCCTGGGCGAACGGGGTTCGGCCGAACTCGCCCGCCCACACGATGAGCGTTTCATCGAACAGGCCACGCGCCTTGAGGTCTCGGATGAGACCGGCGATGGGTTGATCCACTTGGAAGGCCATCTCGGAGTGGCCCGCCTTGAGCACGCCGTGTTGATCCCAGGGGTTGCCGGTCTGGCCCAGTTCAGCGGGGCGGGGCAGGCAGGTCAGTTCCACAAAACGCACGCCTCGTTCGACGAGTCGTCGCGCGAGCAGACATTGCCGGGCGTATTCGGCTTTCTCCCGCACCGGTGAGTCCATGCCGTAAAGCTGTTTCGTGGCCTCACTCTCTCCCCGCAAATCAACGAAGTCCGGAACGGCCGACTGCATGCGGTAGGCGATCTCATAATTCTGGATGGCGGCGTCGATCTGCGCGTCGCCTTGCATCCGGGCGAGATGTCGGCGGTCGAGGCGCTCGATAAACCCGAGCCGCTTGCGCTGCAGGCGGTCGGCTTCACGGGGTGTGATGTTGTTAAGCGGCTCCTTTTGGGTCGGGTCGATCAGCGATGCCTGATGCACGGCGGGCAGAAAACCATTACCGTAAATGTTCACACCTCCGAGCGGCATGCCACCGCTTGCGAGGACCACGAAACCGGGAAGGTTTTGACTCACACTCCCCAGTCCGTAGGTCGCCCAGGCACCGGCACTGGGGAATCCGGCCAGTGAAAAGCCGGTGTGGATGAAATAATTTCCCTGGGCGTGTTCGTTCGCCACGCTGGTCATCGAACGAATGACGGCGAGGTCGTCTGCGCACGCGCCAATGTGTGGGAACAATTCGCTTACCGGCAGCCCGCATTGGCCGTGATTCCGGAACTCCCACGGGCTGGCCATGATGTTGCCGTTCTGGTTAAACATGGTGGGCCGCACGGGCACGGGCATGGGCTGGCCGTGATCCCGCTTGAGCCGTGGCTTGGGATCAAAGGTGTCGACGTGGGACACTCCGCCCGACATGAAGCAAAAGATAACGCTCTTCACCTTGGGTCGGAAATGGGGCGGGCGCGGCGCGAACGGATTGGCGGTGGCTGGACCGGCGGCCGCGGCGAGGGATTTCCCACCCGCCATGAGGCTTGACAACGCTACCAACCCGAAGCCGGTCGAGCACTTCGCCAACACGTCGCGTCGGGAGAACCGGACGGGGCCTCGCCTTTCGGACTCTGGGGAATTAATCCACATAGATGAACTTTTTCAGGCAGAAGATTGATTGCGCGAAGTCCTGCCAAACGCGGTCGCTTTTATTCAATTCCTTGTCCGGTATCGAGTGTTCGCCGGCAAGTTCGCCGAGAAACTCCCGGGCGGCGATCAGATCCTCCGCCGTGATCTCGCGGCCCAGTGCCTTGAGAAACATCGCGCGCACCCGCTCATCGCGATCCAATCCGTCCAGCACCACCGCTTGGGCCCATTTCGCCGACTGATCGATGACAAACGGGTCATTGAGCAGGGTGAGCGATTGCGCCGGGACGTTCGTGGCGTCGCGCTTGCCGCGTGTGCTCGCCGGTTTGGGCGTATCGAAGGCTTCGAGGAACGGATTGTGGGCGTTGCGCCGAATCCGTTGGTAGAGGCTGCGGCGACGATCCCCGTCGAGCGGTCCCTTCGGACCTCCGCCTTCGGTCTTGCCGACATAGTAAACGTCCACCCCGGGTCCGTACATTTTCGGATCGAGCTGACCGGAGACCGCGAGCACAGCATCGCGAATCGCCTCCGCTTCCAGTCGACGAACAGGCCCGTGCGAGAGCCATTCGTTTCCGGGGTCAATCTGACGCGCCTCCACCGAGGGAACGGAGGACTGGCGGTAAGCCTGCGAGGCCACTAGAAAACGAATCATCTCCTTCACCGACCAACCGTGGTCAACGAACCGTGTCGCGAGGTAATCCAACAGCTCCGGATGCGTCGGCTTCTCGCCCAGGTGGCCGAAGTTGTCGACCGTGCCGACGAGGCCACGGCCAAAAAGGTGATACCAAAGCCGGTTTACCATGATTCGCGCGGTCAGTGGATTGCGGCGGTTTGCCACGTCACCGGCCAGTTCCAACCGACCGCTCAACCCGGTATGATACGGCTGGCTGCCAAACAATTGGAGGAAACGGCGCGGAACGGGTTCGGCGGGTTTGTTGGGCTGGCCGCGTTGGAACAGCGGTTGGTTGAACGCTGCGCCCTCGTGCACTCCGGGCGCGCGACGCGGAACGGGAATCTCCGCTTCGAGCTTGCGATAGGCAGTGACCCTTTCCCGCAGTTGCGGCAACCGTGGCAGTGAGGTGGGCAGCAAATCCCGGCGGACGAAGTAGTCCAGAAATGCCAGCTCTTCGTCGCTGAGACGCTGTTCCCGCCAGTGCAAAACCGCGTCGGTCAGGAGAGTGCCATAAAGTCCAGCCAGTGTCGCGGCCGAGTCTGGCGCTTTGCCGGCCAGCAGGAACGCCGACGGCACCAGCATTTCCTTGGGTGGCTGCGAGCCATTGTGGAACATGACTTCGGCCGCCCCAAAATACGCGCGACCCTCCTCCATCTTCCGCCCGCCGGACCGCAAGCCCATCCTCGGAAAATCTTCGGCGGTGACAAACTCCAGATACGCATGGGCCCCTTTACGGTAGGCGGTGTCCAAGCGCAGCCACGACATCTGGTTCGTATCCAGGATCTGGCCGGGATAGATGCCGCCGTTCCCCAGCGCGTAGTTCTCCACGACGAGCCGCGCCATGCTGTGCTCTCCGAACGCCCGCACGCTGATGCTGTCGGTCTCCACCTTGAACCGGGGCGACGCGAACGCGCCGTTCTGTTTCCTTGTTAACGCATGCGTGAGAACGCCGGACGGATAGAGCCCGCGCAGGACTTGGTCTCCGTTGATCTCGACGCTAAATTCGCCTGCCAACGCGGGTCGGGTCGGAACGGCCGCACCCGCCATGAACCAACGGTCCGTCTCGTCTCCGCGCAGGTTCCATGCCGGGGTGAAGTGGGTCCGATTGAACTCGCGGCGGCTTTCCAGTTCGCTTTTCCCGTGGCTTGCCAGCCGGCGCCACTCCTCGGCGAACGCGGCGCCGGTGAGGCCGGATAATTTCGTCCACGCGTGCAGCGGGCTGGCGTCGTTCTGCGCCGCCTCCGCCAGCGCAGACTTCCACGGGTTCCCCGCTGGCTCGGGCGCCTGCCCAGCCTCGAGTTGGGTCAACCCCGCGGTCCGGGCGGTGTGGGCCTGGAGCTCCATCGGCAGGCCTGGAGTCGCGGCGTGCCACGCATCCGCGAGTCCCTCGCGGATCTGCATTTTCAACACCGCCAGTTCAGCCCGGTTTGTCCGCTGCACCTCAGGCGTGTCCACCACGACCTGTCCCGGGCGACTGCTGGCGAAAATGCCATAGAGCGCGTAAAAGTCCGTCTGGCTGATCGGATCGAACTTGTGATCGTGACAGCGTGCACACGAGACGGTGAGACCGAGGAAGACTTTGGAGAAAACGTCGATTTGGTTGTCCACCACCTTCACCTGGTCATCCAATGCGTCCACGGGGACGAAGCCGTACTCGACCATCCGCAGTTGCGCGGTGCCGAGGATGGATTCATTCAGGCCTTCGGCACGATCAAGACGTGGCTGCGGAAGCAAATCTCCGGCGATGTGCTCGCGCACGAGTTGGTCATACGGCACGTCCTGATTGAAGGCGCGGATGAGATAATCACGGTAACGCCACGCCATGGGCAATTCCGGGTCACCTTGGCTGCCGTGGGATTCGCAGTACCGTACGAGATCCATCCAGTGGCGCGCCCAGCGCTCGCCAAAGCGGGGGGAAGCGAGCAATCGATCGACAACCTTCGGGTAGGCATCGGGTGAAGAGTCGCTCCGATAATGGCGCAGTTCGTCGGGTGTCGGCGGCAGTCCCGTAAGCGCAAACGTGACGCGCCGCAGCAGGGAGTCGGGGTCGGCTTCTTCGGCGGGGTGCAGCCCGCGCTCGGCCATCTTTGCCCGGAGAAACGAGTCGACCGGGTGAATTGAGCCATTGGTATTCGGAAGGTCGGGCACAGCCGGTTTTCCCACCGGCTGAAAGCTCCACCAATCTTTGCGGGCCGCAAAAGTCGCGCTCCAGGAGATTCCATTCGCCGACATGGCCGGTGGCGGTTGATCACGAGGATCCGGCGCGCCTTGATTCACCCAGGCCACAAAGTCCGCCAGGACGGCGTCGGCGAGTCTGGGCCGGTCCTTCGGCATGGAGGAATCCGCCCGCGCGTGGGTGATCTTCTGGATGAGCAGGCTGCCCAACCCCTCCCCGGGGATGATTGCCGGTCCGGAATCCCCGCCCTTGAGTAGCCCCTCGCGGAAATCCAGCCGCAGTCCGCCCTTTTGCTTCTTGGCGCCATGGCATTCATAGCACTCGTTCACGAGGGTCGGCCGGATCCGTTGCTCGAAAAATTCGACCGAACCGAGGGACGCGGGAGACGCTGCCTGCGTGGTGAGGCAGAGGAGTCCCAGGCCAATCCACCCGGAACCGCGATGCGGGCGCTTCAACGAGAACATATTGCGGCAATGCCTGAGGCGGTTTCCGCCCCGGCTTCCTCCGGGTCACAACCGTTCTCTAAGCGGTTTATAGATGTGAAGACACTTGGCACCACTTTCATAGCAGATCCTTTCGCCTTGCTTCATCGTGTTCCGTCTAAATCAGTGACGGGTGGGCGCAGTCTCGGTCTCGCCGATGCCTTCGTCGGTGATCGAGTGTCCGTGACCCTCGGGCTTGGCCGGGGCCTTGCTGCCTTCCGACGCGATGAGCGGCTTGCCATGCGCCAGGCCCACCCTGGCGATGTACATCAGCGCCAGCGGTTTGGCAGATTCCCTGCCCAACGCGTTGAGGCGCTGCTGCATCGCGGCCACCTTGTCGGGATGAGCGGCGGCGACGTTGTTTTTCTCGTAAGGGTCTTCGGCGAGGTTGAAGAGATCAACGCTGGTGGGAATCAGCGTGCGCCAGATCAGTTTCCAATCGCCCTGACGCACCGCGCCACGGAACGGCTCGACGTTGTAGATGACTTCGGAGCGCGGCGAGGGTTTGCCTTCGGCGATGGTGCCCCAGACGTTCAAGCCATCGAGCGGTTTGCACTTGGTGGTGGACGCACCGGCCAGCGTGGCCAGGGTGGGATAGAGATCCACGGCGTGCAGCATGCCATCGACGGTCTGGGCCTTGATGTGGCCGGGCCAGTTGGCGCAGGCGGCCACACGGCAGCCGCCTTCAAAGAGTGAGCCCTTGCCGTCGCGGTAGGGGCCGTTGTCGCAAGGTAGCTTGGTCTTGGACAAGTCGGCCATCTGGCCGGCGAACATCGCGTTCCGCGTTCCGCCGTTGTCGCTGTGAAAAAGGATGAGCGTGTTGCCGCGCAGACCCTTTTTGTCGAGCGCAGCGACCACGCGGCCGATCTCGTCATCGAGGCAGGTGACCATGCCGGCATAAGTGCGGCGAGTGGGGTCTGCGATGTTCGGGTAGCGGTCAACGTATTCTTTCGGAGCTTGATACGGCGTGTGCGGGGCGTTGAAGGTGAGGTAGAGATAGAACGGTTTGTTCGCGTCCTGGCCGTTGATGTATTTCACGGCGTCGTTGCCGATGAGTTGCGTGGTGTAGCCCTTTTCTTTGACCGGCTTATTGTTGCGGAACCAGTCGAGCACTCCGGCGTCGCTGTGCGTGTAATAATCCAGCTCACCGATCATCGCTCCGTATTGGTAATCGAAGCCCCGTTGCCTGGGCCAATACTTCCTGTCGGCGTGGCCAAGATGCCACTTGCCGATGATCGCCGTGCTGTAACCGCCATCCTTCAGGCACTGCGGCAGCAGAAACTCGCTGGTATCGAGGCCGTAACCGGCGGGGCCAGGGATGACGATCGTTTGCAGGCCGTAGCGGAAAGGATAGCGCCCCGTCATCAACGCCGCGCGCGTCGGCGTGCACATCGGCTGCACGTAGAACTGGGTGAACTTCGCGCCCCCGGTGGCGAGCGCGTCGATGTTCGGCGTCTTAAAGTCCGTCGCGCCGTTGAAGCCGACGTCCCTCCAACCCAGATCGTCGGCGACGATGTGAACGATGTTGGGTTTCTTGTCAGCCGCCACCGCCGTCAGCGGGAGGATGGCGCACATAAGCACCGCGAGAAGTGCGAGTGATGGGATCTTCATATTTAGATGTTTTGTTGGTTTAGAAATCAACGGGGGCCGCGAACATGGCGGCCGCGACGGCAAGGCCCGCCGCCGAAGGTCTGCATTGCAACGTACAAGCGGTTTTGCGAACGGCTCCATTGATGTGATCATTTATTTCGATTTTCCAGGCCGGGTCCAAGAAAAAGTGACAGGAAATGACATCGCTTTTTGACGCTCCGCGATTAAGCGAGGTCGTGGCCTTCATCGAATTGCCGGACCGCATCGTCGCGGACGACGGTGAAGATGGACGGATCATTGCTCACTGCCATTAACGCGTGCGCGCGCCTTGGTGTGCTGGGTCAGCGTGTCGGTGAAATTCAGTGAGTAGGAGCGTGCCTGGGTTTGCGGATCCCACGGGTCGTGAGCAGTCCCCGTCAGCGTCATGAATCGTGGCGACCACCGGGAACCCATCTTCAAGGACGACCGGGACCGGACTCGCTTTGTGGGGACATTGGCGGAGGCGTGTGGGCAGAGCGATTACGCATGGAGCCAGCCACAAAGGCATTGATGGTATGGCATCAATGCCATACTTTAGCCGGCATGAAGATGACGATGCACATTGATGACGCCTTGCTCGAAAGGGTGATGGCCACCACGGGTGCCGCCAGCAAAACCCACGCAGTGGATATCGCCGGGTGCATCTCACGGAAAGGGTGGTTTTCTCGAGTGACAGTAAGATGAGATAAAAAATGCGCTGAGATTGCGAAGAGATTGTGGTCAGCCAGAAGGCTGGACGGAGAACTGCGCGTGTGGGAATAACTGCTGCCAGTAGCCGTTT
>CAMDJH010000068.1 GCA_945900455.1 Akkermansia muciniphila | reverse complement strand
CAGGAGCAGGTGGAAGTGGTTGGACATGATGCAGTAGGTGATCACCTCCACGTCGCAAAACTCGGCCAATTTGGCGAGGATCCCGACGAATTTCTCTTTCCCGAGATCGTCCAGGAGCCTCTGGCCGCCGACGATCCGCGAGATGCAGTGATACACCGCCGATTCCCCAGCGAGTTTGATGCGAGCCATTCTCATAACGTGTGCAAGCGATGCTGAACACAACCATCCGGCAAGAAGGATGGCGTGTCAAATCAATTGAACCTGTCACTTTGTATCGGGGGAAGGAGTTGTCTATTGTTGAACTGTTTTACGGCGCTTGCTTCTCCAGTTGCCTCAACCATTCGCGATAGGCCGCAGCCGGGTCCGCATCCTTCTCCGGCGCGGCGGAGTGCAACAGAACGCCGAACCGCAGGCGCAAGTGTTCCCCTTTCTTCACGTCCACGCGGCTGGCTGTGCCTTGCTTCATGGCCGCGCGGCCAAAAGGATTCGCGACGAAGACGCCGTAGTCTCGGTTGTGCCACCAGCTCGGGCGAAGGTTGTTTGGGTCGGATAGCAGAGTGATTCCGATTCGCTGGCCATCCACGGCACCCGAGTAATCGCACCACTCGGCGGGCTGGCCCCAGGTGTTCTTCGCCGTCTTCAGTCCAGTGCTGCTGGTGATGACGCCGTCGTTCTTCTCCGTGATTGCAGTGGCCACGCGCGCGCCGAACCCCATCTCTTCCTGGTCGCCGAAGGTGAAGTCGCCGTCGGCGGAGCGGAACGTCGCGTCCCATACCAGCAGCCAGGCATTGGTCTGCGATGCGAGCATGAAGCGATTGGTCAGCGCGCAGAGCGTCCGACCCTCGGCGGTGCGCAGGAGGCATTCGGTGGCGAAGACGAGACGACCGTCCCGGACCGCGGGCGGTTCGGTAAAGCGGACATGTTCGATGCGCCCCTGGTTGCGCCAAAAGTCCACTCCGCTGATGTCGCCGAACGCGAGCCAGATGCCGGGATGCATGGTGTCGTGATCGGCAGCATCGACGCCGGCGACGGGCGGATGATTTCGCGTCACCTTCAATCCGCCGGGTGAATAGACGTTCGCGAAGTAAGGGCGCAGAATCCTTTCATCGCGAAAGACGAACTCCGCGACGGGTTGGCCGGAGTGCGCAATGAAGATTCGGTCGGGGCGTTCGATGAAACGGAAACCGTCGCTCGGCGCTCCACTTTTTTGAGCGAGCAAATACGCGGCAAGGTCCGCAGTGTATTGGGGCGTGAGCAAGGTGTCGTAGGTGGGCATCGCAGAGGTTGCGGCTGTTTTCCGTGACGCGATTCTCGACTTGAGAATGACCTGACGTTGTCCGGTGGCGAGACCCAGCGTGAGACTGAGGCCACTTTCCTCGATCAGAATGCCGGAATACTCCGCGTCCGCCGTCACGACGGTCTGCAGGTTGAAACCTTCGGTGATGACAGCGTTCGAATCGAGCATGGATTGGACGACGTGCCGGGCCGTAGCGCGATCGCCAAGCACTGCAAGGTCGGGGCCGAAGTTGTTGCCGTGTTCGCGAAGGCGATGGCAGTTGAAACAGCCAGCGCCGCCGCGCGCGTGGAAGAGCCACTCGCCCCGTTCACGATCACTCTGGGTGACGAGAGCCAACGATGGATCAATGGCCGTCGCACGGGTCGGTAGTGTCAGCGGGAGCGGTTCGAGAATGACGATATAGTTGCCCTTGCCGCCGGCTTTGGCGTCGTCGGTGTTGCCACCGAGTTCGATGCGACCCGCCGGGAACTCGCGGGAGTACACATGGAAATCCCAATGATCAGCGCGGATTTGCGCCGGACCACGTTGATAGTGTTCTCGCAACCAAGACGGCACCGCCGAAGCGCGGGCGTCGAAGCCGACGTGAACGCGCACGGGCATTAACGCCTCGAAGCCAAGCCAGCCATCGCCGCGCGAGCCATCGTCGTTGTTGGCGGTCTGGATAAAGTCGAGGTCTACGAGCGCGTCGGGCACTTGTTTCAATTCGTAGCTGCGGTCGGTGTAGGGATTAGCCCCTGCGCGCAGCCCGGCGGGCGCGAGTGTGTAGCGCGCGCCGGAGCGGGCCTTGATGTTGCGCGCCAGGCCGATTCGAGGAACCGACGGCGCTGTTTCCGATCCGACGGTATTGAGCGGACGACCGCGCACGACAACGGCCTCGCCACCACCTGATGCCTTGCGCAGCCAGAGTGCCGTGACTTCGCGCACACCTGAATCACGGTCGTTGGCGAGCGGACGGACTTCCGATTCCTGGAGGGAATGGTCTTCGAGCAGCGCGAGTAACGCCGCCCTCCGCACACCGTCGCGCGCATCGGCGAGAAGCGGTTTGAGTGCGATCGAATCCTGCAAGCCGCGCAAGGTCTGCCACGCCGCGTAAAACGTGGTCGGGTCATTCTCCGCCGCGAGCAACTCCAGCAGCGCCGGAACTGCTGAGCGTTGCCGTGCCTGTCCGATTGCCTGCACCGTCTCGAAGCGCAGTCGGGGCTCCACGCTGCGTCGAATGTTAACGACGGAGGGATGCAACGCACGTCCACCGCCCGCTTGACGGATGCGATGCGCGAGGATGCGCAGCGACTGCACGCGGAGATTCATTGTTGCGGTTGAGTCTGCGGCTTGCGTTGAAAACCATTCGTCAATCGTCCGGTCTTGGGTCGTCAGCCGGCCCAGCGTCCATGCCGTCCAGGTTTCGCGTGCCTCGCTGATCCCGCGAGTTCCAAACGTCGCGAGAAGTTCAGCTTTCATCGTGGCACCGCGGTGGACGAGTTCGTCCTGTGCGTCGATGCGCCACACGGGCAGCGGACCGTCGAAGTCGGCCACCAGTTCAGCCACGGTCCATTGTGCGAGTGGCTTGTTGCGCTTGGGCGTCTGCCAGCGCATTGGCGGCGAGGATTTGGAAATGACGCGGAACACGCGACCCTCGCTCGTCATTTGGCCGTCCTTGTATTCCGCGCCGTATCCACTGCTCCAACCAAGAATCCACAGTGCACCGTCGGGGCCGACCTCGAGATCCGTCGGGCGAAAGAGCGCCGAGCCGCCTTGCACGAAGGGTTCCCAATCACCGCCCATGGGCCGCAGCAACGCGCCGTCCCAGCGCGGACGCCACATGAACGTCGTCTTGCGCAACCAGTCGTTGATGAAAAACACACCACGATGCGACGATGGAAACTGTGGCGACTCGCCGAAAACCATGCCCGTGCCGGAGCCTTCAAAGAGCGGTCCGCTGACGGGTGCGGAAGGCGGATGCGCGTCGGTGCCCCAATGGGCGCTCCACGGATGATTCCAGCCAAAGTGCGCGCCGAAGAACGGCATGAACACGCGGTCGCCCGAAGTCTGGTCGTTGTCGCTGCCAAGCCAGTTGAAGCCGGAATCAAACGTGATGTCCCAAGGATTGCGCATCCCTCGCGAGACAATTTCGAGGTTCAGCCCGCCGTCGTCGCAGCGCAGCACGCCTCCTTCGCGGCCCCAGTCGTCTTCGGGATCGTGAAACGTCTTCTGATACTCACCCTTCTTGAACGTCCGCGATTCCGGCAAGTCGGGTGAGCCAGCCGGAGCGTTCATGCCCCACAACTCGCGGAAGGCTTTGGGCGCGATGCGGCCCGGTTGCGTCAGTCCCTTCGAGTTCCCCTTGCTCATGTAGAGCTTCCCGTCGGGCGCCCAGTTCAGCCCGTGCAAGGCGTGTTCGAGATTGCCGAGATCGGTGTAAACGCGGACGTATTCATCCGCCTCGTCGTCGCCATCGAGATCGCGCACGATGGTGAGGTCCGGTGAATTGGCCACCCACAAATCGCGCCCATGCCACGCGAGTCCCTGAATGGCATTGAATCCAGCGGCGAACATCTTCGTGCGATCGGCCTTGCCATCGCCGTCCGTGTCGAGCACCAGCACCACGCTATCGCCGGGGGTGCCGGGCTTGGGATTGCGATACTGCGGTCCTATGCCGACACAGAGCCTTCCTTGTGTGTCGAAGGCCATTGAGCACGGCTGGCGCACGAGCGGTTCGCGCGCGAAGAAGGAAACGTCGAAACCCGGTGACACCTTGGGCAGGGCGTCGCGGTTGACGTCGCGATCGAACTGCCAGCCGGGTGGTTGTTGGGCCAGGGCGGGGCAACACGTGCCGACAGCGGTGAACCAAGCGCAGATTCGTGTGAGGTGATTAATCTTCATAACTTGAATAGTTGCCGCGCATTCCCACTGAGAATCTTCGCCTCGGTGGCGGCAGGGAGGTTGAGGCTGCGGAGGGGCTCGAGGATTTCGTGCGGCTGTACCCACGGATGGTCGCTGGAAAAGAGGAGCTTGTCCTCACTGCTAAAATCGAGAGCGAACCGCATCGCCTCAGGCAGCGGTGAAACAATGTCCATGTAGATCGAGCGCAGATATTCACTCGGTTTGCGCTGGAGGTTCTGCGGGCCGCGCTTGAGCACGGCGAGTTGGTGGTCCATGCGCCCGCAGATGTACGGCAGTGTGCCGCCGAGGTGCGGGCAGACGAGCTTGAGCTTCGGGTGCCGGTCCAGCAGGCCGCTGCCGATGATGCGGGCCAGCGCGATGGTGTTCTCAAACATGTTGCCGAGCGTGCTGGTCAACTCGTAGCCCTTCACCTGCTCGGTGGTCATCGGCTTGGCCGGATGCAACAGGATGGGCACGTCCAGCTCCGCCGCACGGGCGTAGAGCCAGTGGAATTTCGGCTCTTCGCACCAGGCACCCGCTAGGTTGGTATAAAGCAGGATGCCTTTGAACCCGAGCTTCTTCACGCAGCGGTCCAGCTCCACGGCGGCGGCTTTCTCATTCTGCAACGGCAATGTGCACAAACCGCGGAAGCGCGTGGGATGCTTTGCGATGACGCCCGCGAGGGAATCATGGATGACCTGCGCGACCGCCGGGCCGTCGTCGCCAAACCATTCCGGCCCGGGATCATTCGTGCTCAACATCGTGATCGCGATGCCACTGGCGTCCATCGAGTCGAGCTTCGCGTCCACGTCAAGATAGGCGGGCGGAACTTTGCGCAACCAGTCGCCCATCTTCAGATACGTGGTGCCCTCCCGATCATAAACGAGCGGCTCGGTCTTGCGCCGGCGCATCAGCTCGATCACTTCGGGAAAAAACAGGTGACTTTGGCAATCGAGGAGGCCGGCGGTGAGGCGGGCTACCGACGTTGGTTCCGCGGCAGCCAAGGGCGCCGCGGCGAGGCCCGAGCCAGAGGTGGTGAGGAAGCATCGGCGGTTGAGGAGTTGGGGTTTCATGCGTCGAGTTTCTTGTCGCTGGCCATCTTAGCGGGGGATCTGCGGGTAGGAATGCGACAACTGCCAAAAGATTTGCGAATCCTGCCAACAAGGGCAATCGCATGCCGGTAAGTCGAGATGGTTTTTGCTGTTTTGAAGTGCGCTACATGCTGCAAATGAGGGTGTACTACTAACTGGGACTCGAGCTCATCACCTCGTTCCAATCCTCCGGCTTATTCCAATTGGTAAACAAATATTGTTCCGCGGGGGTGACCGGAAAGGGTGCCAGCATGCCGGCGTCATGCCCGGCTGCGACCAGATCCCGCATGGCAAATCGGTCCGCGTTGAGATGACGCTCCACCAGGCTCAAGAGACACCTTGGATAGACCGCTGCGAGCGGCTCCGAACGGTCACCCCAGGATGGGATTCGCCCCAAGGTCGGGGAACACCCTTGGATGAGTTTGCCAAGGAATTCGAAGGAGATCTCGGGGAGATCCACCGCGAGGAGGAGTAGCAGCGGAGTGGAACATACCGAGAGCCCTGCTTCGAGGCCGGCTAGAGGACCACAATTCGGACGGTGATCAATGACTGTTGGGAATGGGAATCCGTCCCGAGGCCGTGCCAGCGAGATTAGCACGGAGCCGGCACCCGCTTGACGGGCGATCTGCGTTTGTCTCTCCAACAGCGAGCACTGGCCCAGGCGAAGAGATGCCTTGTCGGATCCCATCCGCAGGGATTGGCCTCCGGCCAAAATGACGGCGGTTAGCGGTATTTTCATTTTTCTCGAATTTCCATCCTTGCCAAGCGTCTCTGCTTCGGGTTGTCTCACCGAAATCCAATAAAGATTACAATTATGAAAAACCTATTGAAGTTTATATCGATCGCCGCGTTGACTCTTTCTGTCTCTGCATTTGCAGCGGACAAGGAAGTTACTCTCACCGGCGAAGGCAAATGCGCCAAGTGTGCGCTGAAGAAATCTGACACCTGCCAGAACGTGTTGGAAGTCAAGAACAAGGATGCCACCAAGCTTTATTACCTCACGGGCGACGTCAGCAAGGCCTTCCATGGGGAAATCTGCTCCAAGACCAAGGACGTCAAGGTTGTGGGGGTCAGTTCTGAGAAAGACGGAAAGAATTACCTCGCCGTCAGCAAGATCGAAGCCATTAAGTAATCGGCCCGGATCTGCAACGACCGCCGGCATTCGTGCCGGCGGTTTTTTTTATTTCAAGGTTTGACTGCCACCAAGGCAGAGCAATGAACGAACGTATCGGTTCGTTCAAGGCCGTTTAGACCGGCTTCCATCAACCAACGATTGCACTCGGCGACGCTGTACAATCGGCCCTCGGTTACGCTGAACAGGTGCGCGGAATACATCGCGGCGTGAAGCGGGCCCGATAGATCATCGTCCAGAAATACGTCATGAATGATCAGCCGGCCACCGGAGGGTAGGGCATCGGCGCAACGATGGATCAACCGTTGACAATCCGGTACATCCCAATCGTGAAGGATGTTCGAAAGAAGGACGACATCGGCATCTCTCGGTACAGGATCGGCGAACATATCTCCGGCCCGTAACTCCAAGCGATTTGTGACCGCCGTTCGACGGGCGAATTCGGCGGCAATTTTGAGGACTTCGGGGCGATCCCACACGATACCGCGCAATTCGGGATTCCGGCGCAGAAGTGCCAGTGTGTAGATGCCGGTGCCGCCGCCAACATCCAGGACTGTATGAGCTCCGGCCAGCGGAAGCACCGCTGCCAGGACCGGGGCAACGTTTTTGGCACGGCCCGCGAGCTGAAGTGTGAACCGCCGGGCAGAGTCGGACTCCTCCATTGCGGACTTCATTCCCTCTCGGAACAGGTAGCCGACTCCGGACTCGTCGGGACGGGCACCCTTGGGACGGTTGCTCCGGAGATGTTCGACGAATTCGAGCGTACCGGCGGTCTCAGCTGCGCGGGCGAAGTATTCCCCGACATAATAATCGCCGCCCGGCAGCAAATGTTCGCGCGCCATCGCCGATAATTCAAAGGAGCCGTCCGCACGGCGTGTCACCGTTTCAAAGGATGCAAGTGCCGTCAGCAGAACGGTCAGTGGGCGGGCCTTCAGTCCCGTGCGGTCGCGGAGGGCTGATTCGGTCAACGCACCTTGGGCTAGGTGTTCAAAAATGCGGAAATGGACTTGTCCGCAAGCGAGCAATTCCGTCTGAAAATTCCCCCGGTACAGTTCAAACAGGCGCGTAGGATCGGTGGCGGGCGGTTTCTCCGGAAGAATAAAGGACGTCGACATGGCGGGAAGATGGCACGGTGGCGGCGAGACGAAAGGCCGGAAACTCAACGATCCGAGCCACGGGTTGGCATTGAGAAAGTGGAATGGTGTTCGTGAGTCGCGGGATGGGCCGATTGGGTTCAGGTCGCGAGAATCCCCTTTGCTGATTCCATTTGGATTCCTTATCGGTCCGTTAGTGGTCTGGCTTCTGAAACACCACGAGAATCCGGACGTTGAAATTCACGGGAAGGAATCCTTAAATTTTCAAATCACGATGCTGGGGTATGCGGTTGTCGCGGCACTGCTTGGCATGGCTTCTTGCGGAATCGGCTGGTTCCTGATGATTCCTCTAGTCGCCGCCTGGGTTGTGTTCACGGTCATTGCGAGTGTGAAAGCCAGCAATGGAGAACGGTACCAATATCCACTGACCCTTCGACTCATTACCTAACGGGCTCTTATTTTGCGTATTCGACGCATCGCGTTTCGCGAGTGACCGTAATCCGGATCTGCCCCGGGTAGTGCAACTCCTGCTCGACTCGGCGAGCCAATTGTCGGGCAAGATTGAGGCTCGCCGCATCGTCCACCGCCTCCGGGCGGACGATAACCCGCAACTCGCGGCCGGCCTGGACGGCGAACGCTTTTTCGACGCCTTCGAATTCCAGCGCGATTTGTTCGAGGTTATCCAACCGCTTCAAATAGGTCGTCATGCTCTCGCTTCGCGAACCGGGCCGGGAGGCGCTGATTGCGTCGCCGGCGCTTACCAGGATTCCGAAGAGATTCTCGTGTGGTACCTCGTGATGGTGGGAGGCAACCGCGTTGACAATCACCGGACTCTCGCCGTTGAGTTTTAGAAGATTCGCACCCACGATCGCGTGAGGCCCCTCGATCTCGTGTGACACCGCCTTCCCGATATCATGAAGAAGGCCGGAACGCTTGGCCGCCAGGACATCTTCACCGAGTTCCGCAGCCATCAATCCGCAGAGATGAGCGACCTCGATGGAATGTTCCAGCACGTTTTGGGAAAAACTGTGGCGGAAATGGAGTTTTCCCAGCGTTCTTGCGACCTCAGGATGCACCGGAGCAATCCCCGCTCGAAAGACGGCATCTTCGCCAGCGCGCACGATGAATCCGTCCATTTCTTGAGTCACGGTCGCCACGACCTCTTCGATTCGCGTCGGATGAATCCGTCCGTCCAGTATCAGACGTTCCATCGCCTGACGTGCGATTTCCCGCCGGATCGGATCGAATCCAGACAGAACGACAGCATTCGGTGTGTCGTCTACCAGGACGGTCACGCCGGTCACGGCCTCAAAGGCGCGGATGTTGCGACCATCACGCCCGATGATCCGCCCCTTCATGTCGTCGCCGGAGAGCGCCACGGTAGCGGTGGACGTTTCAAATGTATGCTTCGCTGCATAACGCTGAAGGGCGATGGCGAGGATCCGGTGGGCTTCAGCCTCGGATCGCAGCCGGGCCTCGTCCATAATGTGCCGGGTGAGATCTGCGGCGTCCCGCGCGGAATCCGACTCTACCTGCTTGAGTAACTGCTGCCGGGCCTCCGAAGCGGTGAGGCGGGCAAGGGACTCCAATTGGGTCCGATGTTCCGTCTTTTGCCGAATCAGATCGGCTTGTTCAAGCTCCACGGAGGCTCGGGCAACTTCCTGGGAAGCGAGTCGTTCCCGTAAGCTTGATTCCTGCTCGCCCAGGCGGTCCAGCTGCCGTGTGACTGCGGACTCACGGTCGACCAGGCGGGCCTGCTCACGGAGAATCTCCTCACGGCGTGTCGTGAATTCCCGATCGAGCGCAGCCGTGCGCGCTTCGAAGCTCGCCCGCAGCGAGGCCTCGACAGCCATCCGCTCCGTGATGGTTTCGAGACGCAGCTTTTCTGCAAGACTTCGCTCTCTCGTCCCCAATTTCGCAACGAGCAAGCGTTTCTTCGCCTTATAAAAAAAATGACCTGCGCATGCTCCGGCGACAAGGCACCCCGTTGCGGCGACCACAGTTTCGATTACCATTCTTTATTTCGACGCTCGACACTCGTGTGTCCTTGAAGGCGTCAGGACCCAATTCAGTTGCACATCGTGAGGTTCTACCGGCACACGGGATACCCATTGTTCGTCGTATCCCACACCGCAGGTCACTCCACGGACGGTCGCAAGCAATCGGTCGAAATAACCTCGACCCCGACCCAATCGCTGCCCGCACGAGTCGAAGCCTAGTCCTGGGACGAGGCAAAAGTCCAGTCCCTCGGGTGGGACGACCCCACAATGGGGCGCTGGTTCCAGAATTCCAAACGGGCCCTCACTCAGTCCATCTTCCAATTGTACAATCCGGCAAGCGTCGTAACCTCCTGTGGATGGGTTGAATCGGGGGAGACACAGCACGGCCTGAGAACGCAACATGACGGATGAAAGAGGCCAAAGATTAATTTCATCCGGCAGCGGCCAAGTCATCAAAATGGTCCGAGCCCGCTGGTATGAGTCGAGGTCGAGAATCCGTTGCATGACCTGGATTGCTGCCTTGGCCCGGGTTGCTTCCGGCAGCGTTGCGATCCTACGCCGCAGTTCCGTGCGGAGGAGTTTCTTTTCTTCACTGGACACGCTCACAATGCGGACGACGATTGCAAATGAGCGAATTGAAGCAAGACGGGACTGCCCCTCGATCGGATTCCGTGAAGATTCTTCCGTGTCAATCGGCGCGGGGAACGGGTAGTTTCCCCCGATGAAAGTCGTTCCACTACCCAACGGAGTCCATTCGGCGGTTTGGACTCCTTCAAGCTCCTCGGGAAAATTGAACGCCGCCGCATTGCGAACACTCACCGTTGGCTTGGCCGGTGCGGGTGTTCAAGGGTTCCTCGTTTTGGGAACGACCGGCGAATTCCCGCTGCTGAGAATGAGCGAACGCCTCAAGGCGATTGAAGCGGTGGTGCAGGGCGCAAACGGCCTTCCCGTGACCGTGAACGTCAGCGATGTTCGTCCTGATCGTGCGATGGACCTCGCGGCCAAGGCGGGTTCCGCCGGAGCCACGGCCATTGCCATCATGCCCCCTCTGTTTTTTCCCCATACCCAGGACGATATCGTCGAGTACCTGTTCGCCGTGGCGAGTAAGACGAATCTGCCAATCGTGCTCTACAATTTCCAGGAACGTTGCGGGAACAATCTGGAGGCAGAAACCATCGCTCGGTTCGTCCGACGCCACCCGATTGCTGGATTCAAGCAAAGCGGCGGTCGCTGGGAATACTTGCAGGAGCTCGTGGTCCTCGGCAGAAAACATCATTTCCCTGTTTTCACCGGTGCGGATACGCGCCTGGCGGAAGCCCTCGAGCGCGGTGCTGCAGGTTGTGTCAGTGGATTGTCGAATTTCGCGCCGGAACTGATTGTTGGAATCCAGTCGGCCGTGGATCGGGGGGACGGGGCCACCGCTCAACGTCTCACCGGGCGCCTGCAAGAAGTTGGGCGATTGTGTGATCAGCTTAGCTATCCCCTCTGCGTGGCTGCCGGACTGGCTGCGCGCGGGTTTAATCCTGGCCCTCTGCGTCAGATTTACTCTCAGAAAAGTCGTGCGGCATCTCGCCAGTTGGAAAGACAGCTGAGAACGCGGTTTCGCCGGTGGGGCCTGCCGATTGAGCAGCCGTGACTTTCCAAGTGAGTGTGAGTATTCGGCCGGTTTCCGGGCGGATCTTGAATTTTTCTCCGGGGGGCAAACCTTCCACCCAGAAAATCTCGCCCGACTTCGTCGTGGCCACAATCCGCTGGCGCCGGCCGGCGGCCGGTACTTTGCGATTCACAAAAAGGTTCTGCAGCTTTGTTGCCACCAGGAAACCAAGGGGGCGGAACCGATCGCCCGCTTGCCAGTGACGAAATCTTACGGCCGAGCCCACGCGGTCCGCATCGAAATGCTCGATGCCGCGTTGCGGAGAGGGCACTTGATTGCCATTTTGGATCTTCCACCGGATCGGGCGGCCACCAAATTGAAATCGTCCTCCACGCCCGGCGAAGTCGACGTCGCGAGCCCGGTCGCAATGATCCAGCACCGGCAAGGAGACGTCGACTACAGTGCCGTCTAAGCGCCGTTGAAGCCGTCGACCGGGACCCACCTCGATCGGGACTCCCGGTTCAATGCGCAGTCGTTCCGTCAGTTCGAACTCGGCGGATCCGCCGAGGGACTGAATCTGATTTCGAATCACCGCGCGTTGAATCGCAAGCGGAAGCGTGGGGAATGGCGGCCGCCGCATTGACTTCAGCCATTGAGCGGCCGAGTTGGCCGACAGACGGGCGTCGGCCGCGGTGATCTCGGCGGTGCGGCAAAGCAACGTATCAATCGCCGGACAATACTTAAGCCGTAACAGCGGCAACAGCTCATGCCGGATCCGATTGCGGAGAATCTTGGAGTCTGCATTCGATGAATCTTCGCGCCAATCCCAATGCTGTTCACGGGCGAGTGACTCCAACTCGGCGCGGGTGCGGTTGAGCAGGGGACGCAGCAGAGTTACGGAGGCATTTGCCGGCGATCGCGCCGTGGCGGTCATGGCTTCGAGCCCGAAGCCTCCTGCACCACGAAAGAGTCGGATCAGCACGGTTTCCGCCTGATCGCCCGCGTGATGCGCGAGGGCGATGCCGTGGGATTTAAAACGGATAGCGGTCCGGGCCAGGAAACGATGGCGAAGTGCGCGGGCCGCGGCCTCCATCGATTCGCCCGCTGCCGCTTGTCGGGCGGCAACCCGCCCCGTGCCCACCGAAGATGGCCACCCGAGCGAGCAAGCGAGCCGCCGGACGAATTGAGCATCGGCGTCGGAGTCAGCCCCCCGCAGGCCATGATGAAAATGGGCGACACGCAATTGCCACTGAAACTCCTTCGCGAGGAGAGAGAGGAGTTGAAGTAGGCAAACGGAGTCCAGGCCGCCGGAAACGGCTACGAGAATTCGCTCTCCGGGCGAAGGGAGTGCAGCGTCGAGGAGGCGGACCGCGTTCTGGGTGCTCAGTCGAGACACCCCGCCAGAGTAAGAGCAGATGGATCGTCGACAAAGGGATAACCGCAAAGCAAGGGGCGGCAAGGCCCCAACCACCGGATCAAGGGGGTAACCCCTCCAAGACAGGCGGGGCGGACGGAGAAGTCGGAGTCCTTCGTAGTAGCGAAGAAACCGTGGTGAAGTTGCAATCCTATAGGTAAACTACCTCACACCGGATATCCGAAGGAAACTACTCCAGTACAATATCCGGTTCCGTTCGCAGCGAGCGCACAGTGATTGCCAACGGATCGGAGCCACTGGCGTAAGAAAAGCGGTGTCGCCGCTGCGCTCTGCCACCGCAGTCCAAGACGTAGAGCGTTTGCCTAATAATCGCGGAGCGTCAAAAAGCGATGTCCATCAATCGACAGCGAATTGAGCTGCGGCGTCTTTACGCGCATGGCGCCTGGAGGCGGGTGAGCCAGTGAGCGGTGCGGTCGGCGAGTTCGATGGCATGGTCGCTGTGCAGCAGCTTCCAGTGGTCCCCCGGGATGTCTTCCACGACGAGGCCATCGGGCACGTGAGCGTCCCAGCCATTGTGGGCCTCAATTTCCCGGGTGACCCCAAAGGCCACGTCGCGATCGCGGGCCCGGAGGAGCACCACGAGACCACGATAAACCGGGCCAACGGGGAGGGTACGGGTGGCGCGGAATGACGCATCGAACAGGCGCTTTCGAGCCAGGACCGCGGGATCGTTGGGTTCTCCCGGCGGCTGCAGGGCGGAGACTTCCCGGGCCCAGACGACGCGATTTTTCTGGCGCAACCGTTCGCCCAGGTAACGGAGGGCGGCAGCGGCGCCCAATCCGCGCAGGTGACGGAGGGTGGTGCGGACGGTTTCCAGCGGCGTGCGGCGGCGGAAGGCGTCCGGGGTGAACGAATCGTAGAGGAGGACCAGCGCGGGAGCCTCGTTCCGGCTGGCGAGCTGACGGGCCATCTCGAACGCAACCACGCCGCCGAGGGAATACCCGGCGAGTGCGATGGGCCCTGCCGGGTAGATGCGGCGGAGGCGGACGATCATCTCGCGAGCGAGGTCGGGGACGGTGTCGAGCGGGGATTCGTCGGCCGCGACGCCGGGGAACTGGAGGGCATCGCAGAAGCGGCCGATGGCGGCGGCGCGCTGGCGGACGATGTCGGAGATGTAATTCACGCCGGGGATGCCGGGGATGAAGAAAAGAACGGGGCCGCGGCCGGTACCGTGGATGACCCGGTCCGGGGCGGCCACGGGGCCCGGGCCGGAATCGGTGTGGCTCCCGAACTGGGCTGCGAGTCGGGAGATGGTGGGATGTTCGACGAGGGTGGTCAGGGACAGGCTCCAGCGGAGTTGCCGGCGGACCTCGAACATGAGCCGGACGGCGGAGAGCGAGTTACCGCCGATCTCGAAGAACGGGTCATGGATGCCGACCGGTTGGCGCCCGAGCACCGCTTCCCAGATCGCGGTCAGAGTTCGTTCGGTCTCGCTGCGGGGCGCGACGTGGGTGGCGTTGGCAGGCCGGATCTCGCGGGCCTGGGCGGCGAGGGCGAGGCGGTCGATCTTGCCGGAAGCGGTCAGGGGCAGGGCGGGCAGGGCGATGAAGCGGGCGGGCACCATGTGGTCCGGCAAGCGGTGTCGAAGGAACCAGCCCCAGGCCGCGACGTCGGGGGGGGCCACGGGATCCGTGGGAACGACGAAGGCGGCGAGGGAGGTTTCGCCGCCCGCGTCCTCGAGAGCGACGACGGCGCATTGCCGGACGAGTTCGCAGGTGCCAAGGACGGCCTCGATCTCCCCGAGTTCGACGCGGAAGCCGCGGATTTTGACCTGGTGATCGAGGCGCCCGAGAATCTGGAAGGTTCCGTTGGGGAGGACCCGGGCGCGGTCGCGAGTCGCGAACAGGCGGGCGCCGGGCGCGGGATCGAAGGGATGGGGAATGAACTGGGCCCGGGTGGCCTCGGGATTGTTCAGGTAACCGCGGGCGATCTGGCCGCCGATGTGCAATTCGCCGGGCACGCCGATGGGGCAGAGGCGGCGGTTCGGGTCGAGCACGAAGGCCTCCATGCCGGGCGTGGGCCGGCCGACATCGGGCGCGGCGGGATCATCCTCCCGGGAGCAGGGGCGGGAGAGGCAGCCGCGGCCCTCGGTGCAGCCGTATAGGACCACCAGCTCGGTTCCCGGCATTCGGTCCAGGAATCGCTGCCGGACCCGGGGCGCGAACATTTCGCCCAAGCAGACCACCCGGCGGAGGGAGCGGCAGGCGAGGAAATCCTCGAGCTCCAGCAGCAGGTTGAGCGCGCTGGGGGTCAGCCCGAGGAAGGTGATTTCGTGGCGGCGCACGAAGTCCGCGAACCGCGGCAAATCCCGGTCGAAGCCGTCTGGCAGAATGAAGAGAGTGGCCCCGGAAGCCACGGACAACGCGGCCGACAGGGTGAACGTCGTGCCGGAGTCGGACACCAGGAGAGTGCGTTGGTTTTTGGAACCGGCGGTCAGGGCGCGACGAAAACCGAACTCCTCGACGACGATTTTCGGAGTTCCCGTGGAACCGGAGGTCAGGAAGAGGTAGGCGGCGTCCCGGGCGGTGGCCCGATGTTCGGGCGGGGAATCCGGCAGCTCACGCCAATGGTCGGCGAGGTCCTCCCAGGGCACGACCACGGAGGAAGAGTTCGTGAGGTGGCTGCCATCGGCGCGGCACGTCAGGATGACCGCGGGGCGAACCGTTTCGAGGACCGCCGCGAGGCGGGGGATGGGGGTCCGGGGATCGAGGAGGAGCAGGGCGCCCCCGGCCTTGTGGACCGCGAACGCGGCAGTGACGAGGTCGACGGATCTCCTCAGGGCGATGGCCACGACGGGTTCGGCGCCGACGCCAAGGGCTTGGAAGTGGTGGGCGAGTTGATTGGCCCGGCAGTCCAGTTCGCGGAACGTGACCTGCACGTCACCATCGACGACGGCCACGGCGTCGGGATGATCGCGGGCCCAAGCCTCGAGGAGGCGGTGGGGAAAGTTGGGCTCAGTGGTGGCGGGCTTGCCCCGGGACCCGCTGAGCAGGGTCTCCCGTTCCGCCGAGGTCATCGGCTGCAGATCCGGAGTATCGGGCATGGGGGATCGCGACGGCTTCTCAGTGGAGACCCTGCCTGGCTTCGGACAGGCAAACTTGCAACCGGGCAGCCAGAGAGGAGAGGTGGGGCGGGCGGAACATGCTGAGGTGGTCGCCGGGGACAACGTGAAGGGTCAAGGGGCCTGATGTCAACCCTTCCCAGCCGGTTGAGGCGAGGCTTCGGGGACCGAGATTTTCCGACCGACGGAAGTAGGTGATGGGGCTGTCGTAGTCACGTGCTGGCCGGTAGCACCGGGCCGCGGCGGCCAGACCGGAATAGATTCCGTGGAGACGGATGAATTGCTCCAGCGGCACGCCTTGAAGCAGCCAGCCACGGCGTTGCAGGAGATCGTGGAGCGCGGGCAGGGCAGGGCAGGGATCGGTTCCCCCGACGAGGCCGAGGCACTCGGCCAATCCAGGTTCCGGTACCCGGTAGGTGCGCAGGAAGGCGGCCAGCTCGGGCAACGGTTGCGTCGCCAGATACGGTTCGAGTTGATCGTCCGCCGGTGAGGCGGCATCGAACAACGCGAGGAGCGCGACGTGGAGTTCCGCCGCCCGCAGTTGGCGGGCGGTTTCGAAGGCGAGGAGGCCGCCGAGCGACCATCCGCCGAGGAGGTACGGGCCCTCCGGTTGCAGCGCGCGGATTTCCCCCAGGTAAAGGGAGGCCAGTTGCTCGATGGAGGTTGGAAAGCCTTCGAGGGATTGGAGCCCGGGGTGCTCGAGGGCGAAGAAGGGCTCTTCCGGGTCGAGGAGGCTGGCGAGGGCCAGGTAGGCGAGCACTTGGCCGGTGATGGGATGGATGCAAAAGAAAGTCGGCGTGCGGGTGCCGGGCTTGAGACAGACCAGTGGAGTTCGTGGTGCGGAGGCAGGCAGAGCGGCCAGGGCGGCGGCGAAGTCGGCGAGGCACGGGCAGTGGAAGAGGAGCACGGCGGGCGCTGACGTCCCGAGCAGGTTCTGGACGCGGGCGACGACCTGGGCGGCGAGCAGGGAATGGCCACCGAGGTCGAAGAAATGATCGTGGACACCGATGGTTTCGCGCTTCAGGACCGCCTGCCAGATCTCGGCCACGATCCGCTCGTGACGGGTGCGGGGAGCGACGTAGGGGGGTGGTGCGGGCGCGTTCGGCCTTGGCGAGCCGTCGCAGGGCCTGGCGGTCGATCTTGCCGTTGGAGGTCAGGGGGAGGGCGGCGAGGGGAAGGAAGTCCGCCGGTACCATGAACTCCGGGAGGCGCTCGGCCAGCCAGTGGCGGAGGGTTTGTGCTGTGACGTCCGTCGCGGGCGAGCGGGTCAGGAAAGCGATCAGGGACGACGTGCCATCGGCCGATTCGGTGGCCAACACGGCCGCGGCGGTGACGGCGGGATGGGAGGCGAGAACGGCCTCCACCTCCCCAATTTCGACCCGGTAGCCGCGGACCTTCACCAAGCCATCGGAACGACCGAGGATCTCGACGGTGCCATCGGGGAGGAAACGGGCGCGGTCGCGGGTGGCGAAGAGGCGGGCGCCGGGCGTGGGATCGAAAGGATGCGGGATGAACTGTGCGCGGGTGGCCTCGGGGTCGTTCAGATAGCCCGTGGCGATCTGTCCGCCGATGTGCAGTTCACCCGGGACACCGATGGGGCAGAGACGGCGCTCCGCATCGAGTACATAAACCTCCATGCCGGCGGTGGGGCGGCCGGCGTCGACGAGGAAGGGATCGTCCTCGGGAGTACTGGCGCGGGAGAGACAGGCGCGGGCCTCGGTGGAGCCGTAGTTGACGAGCAGGCGGCAGTCGGGCCGGAGTTCGAGAAAGCGGCGTTTGAGCGCGGCCGGGAGGACTTCGCCGATGCAGAAGACCGATTTCAGGGAATCGGCGTGGAGGAAGTCATCGAGGCCGAGGAGCACCTGGAGAGCGCTGGGCGTGAGGAGGGCCCGGGTGATGTGGTGGCGACGGATGAAAGCGGCCAGGCGCGGCAGGTCCTTTTCCTCGCCTTCCGGGACGATGTAGACCGGCACGCCCCAGGTGGCGTTGAGGGCTTCGGCGACGGTGAAGGTGGTGCCGGAATCGGATTTGAGCAGGAGCCGGTCCGTGGGCTGGTAGGGGGCCGGGGCCCGGAGATAGCCGAACGGCTCGACGACGAGTTTGGGAAGGCCCGTGGAACCGGAGGTGAGGTAAAGGACCGACGTGTGGGCCGGCAACGCATGGTGATCCGGGGAGGAGTCGGGACAGTCCGCCACCACCGCCTCGAGGTCCTCGACGAGCAGTCGGTGGCCACCGCGGTCGGGGGGTTTCGCCACCGCGGCGCGGGCGGCGATCACGACGGCGGGGCGGGCGAGCTCGAGAAGTTGGGCAAGGCGGGCGGGCGGGCTTTCGGGATCGAGCAGGAGGAGCGTGCCGCCGGCCTTGTGGACAGAGCAGGTGGCGACGACGAGGTCGATGGAGCGCTTGAGAACAATGGCGACCACGACCTCGGGGCCCACGCCCCGGGCTTGGAGATAATGGCCGAGCTGATTGGCGCGCCGATTGAGTTCGGCAAACGTGATTTCGCGCGGGCCGTCGATCACGGCTGCGGCGTCGGGGCGATCCCGGGCGGCACGCTCAAGGCGCTGGTGGGAGAAATTCGGTTGCCCGGTGGCGGGCGCTCCCCGACTCCAAGTCCGGAGCGTGGCCTCCTCCTCCGGGGTGATAAGTTGGAGGTCTGCGAGGGCGGCGGCGGGAGCGCCGGCGATGGAGACGAGGAGTTGACGGTAGTGGGTGGCGAACCAACGGATGCCCGCGGGCTGAAAGTGCAGACCGTCGTAGTTGACCCGGATCCGGGTCGGGTCGGAGTCTCCTACGATGTGGAGGTCGAGCAGGTGGTGGTCGGGATCCAGGTGGCCCGCCCCGAAACCAAAGCCGACAGGGAACAGGTTCCCGGGACGGTCCGGGTTGCCGACCGTGGGATCCAGGACGGAGCGCCAGGCGGCGTCGGCGCCATGGGAGAAGGGCGGAAGGCGCCGCAGGCTCTGGCGCACCTGGCCGAGCAGGCCGGTGAATCCGACCGTCGGATCCAGCGGGGTCCGGATCGGAGAGAAGGCCGGTTCCGCTTCGGACGGGAAGTCGGCGGGATCCTGGGTGGGGCCGGGGTGAAAGCGAAATCCAACCACGAGATCGACGTGGCCGGTGTAGCGCCAGAGCAGGACCTGGTAGGCGGCCAGCAGGAGTTCCGGAAGGGTGACGCTTTGTTGGAGCGCGAGGGAACGCAGAGCCGCGAGCAGGTCGTCCCGAAGGAAATCTTCGTGGACGGCGAATTGGGGCGGGGCGGTCCGGGGTGGCTGGCGGTCGCGGGGCAGGGAGGCGTAGGGGTCAGCGCCGAGGAAAGCCTCGCGCCAGCGGGATTCGGGGCGCTCGTTCGGGAGGGAGGACATGGGACGGAGGTGGATCGGGCTCGACCTGGGCTAGAACCGGCGGCGGGCCTCGGTCAGGCAGGTCTGGAGATGTCCGGCCAGGGTGGCGACGTGGGGAGGGTGGAACATGGTATCATGATCTCCCGGGACATCCTGGATGACGAGGTCGCCGGAGCAGAGCCTGGCCCAACCTCCGGCGCGGGCGCCGGGATCCAGCCTCTCCGTGCGCCGGAACAGGTGCAGGCGTCCCCGGTAATCGGAGGCGGGCTGATAGCGTCGGGCCGTGGCGAGCAGCCCGAAGTAGATGTCATGGAAGCGGACGAACTGGTCGAGCGACATCGCGTCGGGGAGCGCACGGCTGCGCACGAGCCGTTCGAAGATCTCCGGGAGTGCGGCGACGAAAGTCGTGCCCCGTGCCCGTTCGATGCAGGGCTGGAGCGCGGCTTGCGGGACGCCGTGGGTGGCGAGGAAGTAGGCGAACTCTCGTTCCGAAGGGTCGCGAGGGGACGAGGGTTCGGCGGCGGGCGCGGTGGAATCCAGGAGGGCGAGGAAAGAGACGGATTGGCCTTCGGCCTGGAACTGGCGGGCCATCTCGAAGGCGATGACGCCGCCGAGGGACCAGCCACCGAGCAGGTAGGGGCCGTGGTGTTGGATCGCGCGGACGGACTCGCGGTAGAGCGTAGCAAGTTCCTCGATGGAACGAGCAGCGGGCTCGGACGAGGGATGGAGGTCCGGGTGTTCGATGCCGGTCAGGGATTCGCCGGGGTCCATGAGGTCGGCGAGCGCGAGGTAGGCGAGGACCTGACCGCCGCCGGGATGGATGCAGAAGAAGGGGGGGGTACGAGGAGATTCCCTGAGGGGGACGAGGAAGCGTTGGGCGGCGGGGGCGTGGTACGATGGGGCGAGGGCTTCGGCGCAGGCGCCGAGCGTCGGATGTCGGAAGATCAGGGAGACGGGGGTGCGGAGGCCGAGTCGGGTTTGTAGCTGGGCGACGAGTTGGACGGCGAGCAGGGAGTGGCCCCCAAGGTCGAAGAAATTATCGTGCAGGCCGACCTGTTCGCGGCGGAGCAGGGGCCGCCAGACCGCCGCGATGGCACATTCGAGTTTGGTGCGCGGCGGCACGAATTCCGTGCCGATGGCGAGTTCGGTGCCCGGCAGGTCCTGGAGCCCGCGACGGTCGACTTTACCGCTCGGATTGAGCGGTATCGTCGGCACGGAGAGAAATCGCGCTGGCACCATATAATCCGGGAGTTTCTGGGCGAGCCATTCACGCAGTTGCCGGATGGGAATCGCGAAGCCCTCGCGGAAGACGATGAAGGCGCGCAGTCCCATCTCCCCGCCGTCTTCGCGGCGGGCGATCACGGCCGCACCGGCGAGGTCGGGGTGGGTGGCGAGGACGGCTTCGACCTCCCCGGGTTCGACCCGGTTGCCGCGGATCTTGACCTGGTGATCGAGCCGGCCGAGGTACTCGAGCGTGCCATCGGGGGACAAGCGGACCAGGTCGCCGGTGCGGTAGAGGCGGGCGGTCGCGTCGAATGGGTCCAGGAGGAAGCGTTCGGCCGTGAGATCGGGGCGTTGACGGTAGCCGCGGGCGAGGCAGACGCCGCCGAGCCAGAGTTCGCCGGGGATGCCGACGGGTTGCAGCGCCCCGCGGGAGTCGAGGATGCGGGCGAGGCAGTTGGGAATGGGTTTGCCGATGGAGGGGAGGAGCGGCCAGTCGGCGGGGGGATCGTCGAGGAGGCAGGCGGTGGCGACGTGGGTTTCGGTGGGACCGTAATGATTCCAGAGGCGGCAATCGGGGAGGCGGTCGAGGAAAGCGCGGATGGCGGGGCTGATGCGGAGTTGTTCGCCGGCGATGATGAGTTCCCGGATTTCGAGGGGCACGGAGGTGGCGGACGCCGCCACGGCGAGGTGCTCGAGCATGACCGGGGGAATGAAGAGCCGGTGGACGTGTTGTCGACGGATCTCGGTCAGGAGGGCATGGGGGTCGCGGCGCCGGGAGTCCTGAATCAGGACAAGGGCCCCGCCCGAAAGCCAGGTGACGAAGAGCTCCGTGAAGGAGACGTCGAACCCGAGACTCGCGAACTGTAGGGTGCGGTGGCCCGGGCCCAGTTCGGAGTTGGCGCAGTGCCAGTGGAGGAGGTTGACGAGCGCGCGGTGCGGCATCTCGACGCCCTTGGGCAGTCCGGTGGAGCCGGAGGTGAACAAGACATAGGCGAGCTGATCTGGCGTGAGCGACGGGGCGGCGGGGAGGGGGATGTGGTCGGCGACGTATGGATCGAGGTCGTCGAGGAGGAGCACGGCGGGGAGGGATCCAACCTCCGGGGTCGCGGGGTCGAAGTTGCCCAGGAGGGAACGCCGGGTGAGGAGGACGGGCGTGTGGGCGGTGGCGAGGATCACCCGGAGGCGCTGGGGCGGGAGGGCCGGATCGAGGGGAAGGTACGCGCCGCCGGCTTTGAGAATGGCCAGCACCCCGATGACGAGGTCGAAGGAGCGTTCGAGACAGAGGCCGACGGGTACGTCGGGGCCAACACCCAGTGCGCGGAGGTGCCGGGCGAGGTGGTTGGCCCGGTCGTCGAGTTCGCGATAAGTGAGGGAGGCATCCTCGAACACGACGGCGATGGCGTCGGGGGTGCGGGCGACCTGTTCCTCGAAGAGTTGGTGGATGCAACGGTCCCGGGGGTAGTCGGCGGCCGTGTCGTTCCACTCGACGAGGAGTTGATGGCGCTCAGGTGGAGTGAGCAGATCGGCTTCGAACACGGAGCGGTCGGGCTGGGCGAGGAGGGAATCAAGGAGGGTGAGGAAGTGGCCGGCGAACCTTTCGATGGTCGGGTGATCGAAGAGCGCGGTGGAGTAGGAGAGGTGGCCGGCCCAGGCGCCGGGGGTGGCCCAGAGATGGAGTTCGAGATCGAAGTGGGTGGTGGTGCTGGCGAGGCGGTGGTGTTGGACTTCGAGGCCATCGAGGGCGAGCGGTTGGGCCGGGGCGTTCTGGAGGGCGAAGAGGACTTGGAAGAGGGGATGACGGCTCGGGTGGCGGGGCGGGTTGAGTTCCTCGACGAGCTTCTCGAAGGGCAGGTCCTGGTGCTCGAAGGCGTCGAGGGCGGAGCGGCGGACGCGGGCGAGGAGTTGGCGGAAGGAGGGGTCCCCGGAGAGGTCGGCACGGAGGGCGAGGGTGTTGGCGAAGAAGCCGATCAGGGGCTCGAGTTCGGCGTGGCGTCGGTTGGCGATGGGGGTGCCGACGAGGAAATCGGTCTGGTTGGAGTAACGGGCCAGAAGGATCTGGAAAACGGCGAGGAGGGACATGAAGGGGGTGAGCCCTTCGGAGCGGTGGAGGTCGGTGAGGCGGGCGGCGAGCGGAGAGGAGATGGAGAAACCGAGGGAGCCGCCGGCGTAGGAGATGGAGGCGGGGCGCGGACGGTCGATGGGGAGTTCGAGGGTGGGGGCATCGGTGAGGGTTTGGCGCCAGTAGTCGGTCTGGCGCTGGAGTTCAGCGCCCCGAAGCCAGTTACGCTGCCAGAGGGCGAAGTCGGGGTACTGGATGGCCAGCGGGGCGAGTGACGGGGAACGATCTTCGACGGCAGCGCCGTACAGTTCGCCGAGCTCGCGACGGAAAACCCCGATGGACCAGCCGTCGGAGACGATGTGATGGAAGGTGCGGCAGAAGACGTGATCGTCGTCGGCGAGTCGGACAAGGGCGACTCGGAGTAGGGGCGTTTCCATGAGGTCGAACGCGCCGGAAATCTCGGAGCGCAGGAAGAGCTCGAGGGCGGCCGTCTGCGCCTCGCCGGAAAGGTTAGATAGGTCCGTCACCGGCAGGGGCAGGATCACGGAGGAGCGGACGATCTGGCCGGGGGTGCCGTTGGATTCGACGAAGCAGGTGCGCAGGGATTCGTGGCGCTCGACGATGGCCAGGAGGGCCCGGTGCAGGGCAGCGGGATCAAGGGGCCCACGCAGGCGGAAAGCGGTCGGAATGTGATAGGCGGTCGAGTCGCCTTCGAGGCGGTCGAGGAACCAGAGTCGTTGCTGGGCGAAGGAGAGGGGGATGGGATGCAGGTCGTGCGGCCGGCGAACGAGTGCGGGGAGTTCGAGAATGGCCCGGTGTCCAACGGAATCCAGGTGGCCGAGCAGCCCGGCGATGGTGGGAAACTCGAAGAGGGCGCGCAGGGGAACCTCCCGTTGCAGTACGGGGCGGAGCCGCGTCACGAGTTGGATGGCTCGGAGGGAATGGCCCCCCAGGGAAAAGAAATCGTCGTGCACTCCGATCCGATCCTGCCCGAGTACGGCCTTCCAGACCTCCGCGACGATGGCTTCGCGTTGGTCCCGCGGATCCACATGGCTGTCGCCCGGGGTGAGTTCGCCGGCCCGTGTCCGGGTGAGTGCGGGCCGGTCAACTTTCCCGCCCGGAGTGAGCGGCAGATTCGGGATGACGATGAACCGCGCGGGGATGAGGTGCTTCGGGAGGTACTCCGCCAGTTGATCCCGCAGGGTTCCCCTCCGCGGGGTGAAGCCCGGGTCGGGCACGATCCAGGCCACGAGTTCGGTTTCGAGTTCCGGCCGTGCCTCCGCTTGCACGACGGCCACCCGGATGCCGGGGAGGGCAACAAGGGCCGATTCGATCTCGGCGGGTTCGATGCGGAATCCTCGGAGCTTCACCTGCTGATCCGTCCGGCCGCAAAAGACGAGGTCGCCCGAGCGCAGCCACCGGGCTTGATCGCCCGTCCGGTAAAGGCGGGCTCCGGGGGTGCCGCTGAACGGGTCGGGGACGAATCGGGCCGCGGTCAGTTCGGGTTGATTGAGATAGCCGAGCGCGAGGCTTTCCCCGCCGATGTGCAGCTCACCGGGCACCCCCACCGGCACGGGATGGTCCCAGGGATCGAGCACATGAACGCGGACATGACGCAGGGGCCGGCCGATGGGGATCTCACCGGCAAACACCGTCCGTGGTTCGATTCGGTACGCCGTGGCCACCACTGTCGCCTCGGTCGGGCCGTACGTGTTGATCAGTTCGACCCGGTCCCCAACGCGGCGTTGCCAGCTCGCGACCCGGGCCGGTTGCGCGCGTTCGCCGCCGATGATCACCAGGCGCAGCGAAGCGGGGAGCCGGAGGTCTTGCGCCTCCAGTTCGGCCACGAGCTCGTGCCAGAAGGCGGTCGGCAGTCCCAGCACCGTGATCGACCATTCCTGGCAGAGGCGCAGGAAGGTGGACATCGAGCTGATCATCTCCGGCGTGCGCAGGACGAGCGTTCCGCCGAGGCCGAGGATGGGAAAGATCTCCTCGACGCTGGCGTCGAAATTGAGGGTCGCGAATTGGAGGATCCGGTCCCGGCCGCCGAGACGGTAGCAGTCGCCGGCGGCGGCAACATAATGGATGACCGCCCGGTGGGGTATGACCACGCCCTTGGGATGCCCCGTGGATCCCGAGGTGTAGATGACATACGCGGGGTCGGCGGGATCGCCGTCGATGGCGGGGTGGGTGTCGGGCCACTCGCCGTACGACCACGCTTCGAGGCTGACGGGGACAGCGGCATGGGGAATGGCGGCAGGAAGTGCCTGGTCACCCGAAGTGACCACGAACTGCAAACCGCCGTCGCTCACCATGTGGGCCAGGCGATGGCGGGGGTAATGGGGATCGAGGGGAACGTAGGCTCCACCGGCCTTCAGGATGGCGAGCAGCGCGATGATCTGTTCGGGGGAACGTTCGCTGTTCACGCCCACGCGGGAGCCACGAGTCACTCCCCGCGACCGGAGATGATGGGCCAGTTGATTGGCCCGGCTATCAAGTTCCCTATAGGTCAGCCGCAGGCCGTCGAATTCCAGCGCCACGGCGTCGGGCGTCCATGCGGCCTGGTCCTCGAATCTGCCCGTCAACCGGTGGCGTTCGGGAGTCGCGTCGGCGGGCGGATTCCAGGCCACGAGCAACTGGTGCGATTCCGCCGGCGTGAGCATCGGGAGGTCGCCGAGGAGGGTCCCCAGACCGGACGCCATGCCCTCGAGGAGGGTGGTCAGGTGCCCGAGCATACGACGGAGGGCGAGGCCGTCGAAGGACCCCGGGTGGCTGGCCAGCTGAAGCGAGAGTTCCGCTCCGCCGAACGCCGAGAGGGCCGCGGTGAAGTTGTTCCGCTGGTGGGTGTGGAATTCACGGTGGCACCAGCCGCCCCCCAGCCGGCGCAGCAGGGACGTCCGCGGTTCGCGCTCGAAGACGATCAGGGTGTGGAAAAAGGGACGGTCCCGGGGATGCCCGATCCACTCCTGAATCCGGGCCAGCGGCGCGTGTTCGAATTCGCGCATCCTCAGCCAGTCCGCGCGGATCCCCTGCAACCACACCAGCACCGGGCTCCGCGGTTCGATCCGGACCCGGACGGGCACACAATTGATGAGCAGGCCGATCATCGAGCCGGCCCCCTCGACCCCCGTGTTCCGGCCGGCGCGGATGGCACCGAAGACGATGTCCGAGGCACCGGTGTAGCGGTGCAGCAGCATGGTCCAGGCTCCCAGGACGAACGTGTTCAAGGTCAGGCCGTGGCGAACGGCGAGGTCGTTCAATCGGGAGGTGACTTCCCGCGAGAGGCACGCGGTCGGGCCCCCCGCGTCCGCAGCCCCGGCCGGTTCCGTCGTGGCGGAATCTGGGCCCATCCCGAAGGGGGGAAGAGGGACGGCTCCGTTGAGGTACCGGCTCCAGAACGCTTCGTCGGGTCGCGGGTCTCGTTGGGCCAGCCAGGCGAGGTGCCGCTGGAGGGGAGGGGGCGTCAGCGGCGTCGGGGGGATGCCGCCGAGCGAGGCCTCGTAGAGCTCGAACAACTCCCGCAGGACGAGCGTGCAGGACCGGCCATCGAGCATGGCGTGGTGGAAGGTCCACACCAGTTCGTGATGCGTCGGGCCACGGCGGAAAAGCGCTACGCGATGAAGCGGCGCCTCATCCAGGCGGAACTCGCGTCGCCGGTCCGCGTCGAGAAAATCCCGCAGTCGTTCGTCCTGCGACTCCGGCGCCAGGTGGCCCCAGTCCTCGAAGTGGACCGTCAGTTCGACGCGGGGCAGGACCTCCTGGACGGGTGTGTCGAGTTCTTCCCATCGGAATCGGGTGCGGAGTGCGTCGTGCCGTGCCGTAACGGATTGCCAAGCTTCGGCCAGGCGGGGCGCCATGATCGGCTCGCGCAGGGTGCCAACCAACTGCTGCACGTTGATCCCGGACTTCGGGGCCAGGAGATGGTCTACCAGCATCCCCGCCTGCAAGCCGGTCAGAGGAAGCTGGGACACGCGATGGATGGGGCTGTGCGACACGATCAAGCACGCAAGGATCGGGAGAATCCCGGGGATAAGGCAAGTTGTATTGAGTCGAGTTAGAGGATTGGGTGCATCTCACGGAAACGGTGGTTTTCGAGTCAGCGATTGTTGAACGGAAGAATTCTTCATTTTTCCCGGGACTCTGATTTCGATTTCTGAAACGCTCCGCGGCCAATGGTGCTGCCGAGCAGAATGCAAGGGCGCGACTTTGGTC
>CAMDJH010000067.1 GCA_945900455.1 Akkermansia muciniphila | reverse complement strand
AAGACCAACCCGAAGACCAAACATAATACGAAGAGTTTCCGTAAGCGCTTACTCTCGGCCCGGGGCGGTCGAGAACGCCTCCAGGCGATGATCTTTGCCAAACACCCTCAGCTCTTGGATCTATGAAACTCGAAAGGCGCGTCCTGCGGGGTCTTCCGTTCTCAGAGAAAGTCTTCGCGTTCTTCCCCGGAATGATGCTAGAGTTGTCGCCTTCGATGAGTCCGCGACTTTTTTCTGAACTAGGCCTTTCCCCCGAAGTGCAACGAGCGATCAAGCAGATCGGGTTTGAACAGGCAACCCCCATCCAGGCTGAAGCGATCCCCGTGCTCTTGACGGGCAGGGATGCCGTGGGGCAATCCCAGACGGGATCCGGCAAAACCGCAGCCTTCGCGGTCCCGGCGATTGAAAAGGTGGATGCAAAGTCGCGGGAAGTGCAGGTGCTGATTCTTTGCCCCACTCGTGAATTGGCGGTTCAGGTGTCGGAGGAGGTTCACAAGCTTTCGGTATTCAAGACCGGCGTCCGCGCGCTTCCGATCTACGGTGGACAGAGCTACGAACGGCAGTTCGCCGGACTCAAGGCCGGGTCCCAGATCATTATCGGTACGCCCGGCCGGGTCATCGATCACATCAAGCGCGGTACCCTGCGGCTCGCCGGTGTGAAAATGGTGATCCTTGACGAAGCGGACAAGATGCTGGACATGGGATTTCGCGAGGACATCGAGGAAATTCTCGGGCAGGTGCCCAAGGAGCGGCAGACGGTCTTGTTTTCAGCGACGGTTCCCCGGGCGATTCAGGATCTGATTCGTAACTACACCCGGGATCCGCAATGGGTCCGGATTGAACAGAAGGCGATGACGGTTCCGACCGTGGAGCAGGTATACTACGAAGTGGATCGGCGATGGAAGTTCGAAGCCTTGACCCGCCTCATCGATCTCCACAACGCCCGGTTGGGGATCGTCTTCTGCAATACCCAACGCATGGTGGATGAACTCACCGGTCACATGAACGCGGCCGGCTACGAAGCCGATGCGCTGCATGGCGGTATGACGCAAGGCCAGCGGGACCGGGTGATGAACAAATTTCGAAAGAGTGGACTGGAGTTTCTCGTCGCGACGGATATCGCCGCCCGCGGGTTGGATGTGGACGACATTCAGGTCGTGTTCAATTATGACATGCCCTACGACGGCGAAGACTATGTCCATCGTATTGGGCGAACGGGCAGAGCGGGCCGGAGCGGGTTAGCCATCTCGTTTGCATCGGGTCGCGAGGTGTTTGCGATCCGCCAGATCGAGCGATTCACCTTGCAGCGCATCCGGCGGGGACAGGTGCCGACCGACAGTGAGATTGAATCGGCCCGCGTCAATCAAGTGGTGCAGCGCCTAAGGGATCTGCTCCTGCGGAAGGATTTCCCCAAACGGGAGCACATAATTGAGGCACTCTTGGAGGAAGGATTCGATTCGATGGACCTGATTTCGGCTCTTCTCCATCAAGCATTCACTGGAGAGGAAGGCCGATGGGAGGCTCCGGATGCCGGCAAAGGTGGCAAACAGGCGAGTGCTCTCCCGACGACGGCCGCCGCAACAACCGTGTCCCGGGCCGCTTCGGCGGCTCCAGTGGCGACACCGACTCCGGCGATCGCGTCAGCGCCAAAGGCAACGCTGAATGAAGTTCCTCGGGTGCCCGTCCGAAGAATCGAAAAACCGTCGATCCAGGCTGAAATCGCCCCGATTGAAACAGCGGACGGGGATGCAGCTCTGCCTGAGGTCGCCCCCGTAAAAGAAGTTGCCCCCGCCGCTCGGCCAGTGACGCTGCCGACTCGCAAGACTTCGGTATCCGTCGAGGCCGCCGCGCCCAGAGCGACCCGAGTTGCGCCCGCTTCCACTCCGTCCCCGATCAAAGCGGAACGGGCGGCCCCGCGTTCGTTTGCTTCTCCGGCGCGCCCGGTCCCCGAACGCCCGGCACGAGATTTCAGTTCGCGTGGAGATTTTGACCAACCGGAGCCAAGAGCACCCTATCGCGGCGCTGAAGGCCCGTCCGACCGACGCCGACCCGCTTATACCGATCGCCCGCCCGGGCCGCGGCGCGATGATCGTCCTCCAGTGTCTGCACCTGCCGGACAGCGTACCTATCGTGAAACTCCGGCACCGGTAACCCGGCCTGTCCGGCCAACACAGCCCGAGGCGGAGCAACCCGCAAGCGACGGTCCGATAAAATCCCGGCCGACAGTGCGTCCCGACGACGACAAGCGGCGTCCGTGGCAGAAATTTCAACGTCTCCAGGGTGAATCCCGATTCCAGGCACCCATTGCAACCGTGCAATTGCGTTTGAACGTCGGTTCAAAGGTGGGAATTGAACCCAGCGATATCGTCGGCTCAATCCTCGGAGAGACGGGACTTGAGGCCATCAACGTAGGGCAGATTGAAGTTGGCGAGCGGACCAGCACCGTGGAGGTCGCGTCGCAGCATTCGCGCGCGATTGTCGCCAAGCTGAACCGAGCGAAAATCAAGGGACAGTCCGTGAAGGCGCGAATCGGGTAAGGCTCAGGGGTCTTTACGGAATCTTCAACAACTCGGGCTCTGTCCAGGCATCCTCGCGTTTTGCATGGAGGGCGCGGATAGCGGCCACGGTTTCGACTGCGACCGGTGCGGCGGTATGTCCCCATTCTCGGCGAATGTAAGTGAGGACATCAGCCACTTGCTGATCCGTGAAGGCCTCGGCCAGGGTTGGCATGCTGAGTTCCCATTTCTCGCCTTTCACCGTGATCGCGTCGCGCATTCCGTGCAGTGCGATTCGAATGAGCCGTTGTTCGGAACCGAGAGCCCATTCCGAATCCCGTAGCGGCGGCGCTAGACCGGGCTGTCCATTCCCGTGCGGTTGATGACACGCGCCACAGACGACCGCATAGAGCTCTTTTCCACGAAGTTGACTGTCCTTTTGAGCCCCGATCAATTCAGCCACCGTTGGGGGTGGAGGATTTGTCGAGGCTGCTTTTCCAGGCCACGAGAAGAGTGCGCTGAGTCGGGTGACGCGTTCCTGCACGCGCGGGTCGCCTGAGCCAGCAATTACGGCAAGGGAACGGGGTTCCGATTGCAGAGTGAGAGGATGGATGGATGTTCCACTCTTGGGCGCGATGGGTTGGGAGGCGATAGCCCCATCCAGAATTGCAAGCTGCTGCCAGCCGCCCGGATTCAGGTTCGCAGTCAGATCCAGCAAACGTTCGATGCGCTCAGGGCTTCCTTCATGCGCGACACATTTTGACAGTCCGGAAAGCAGCATCGCATGCTCTGGCTTCGTCGTTGCGCAAACCGGATCCCCGATCAAACTCTCGATGAATTCGAGTTCGCGCCCTTTCAACCCGCTAATCGTGGCGTCAAAGCGGAGCTGGGATGCGGGCCCGTTCATTAATAGAATCCTCGAAATCGCGTCCGCAGCCGGCGTGGCAATCTCGCCGAGAGTCAGCAGCAACTGCAGTTGCTCGTCCCGTGGCACAAATCCCGCGCGGCTCAGGACCATTTGAATGGATTCGTCCCGGCGGTCTGTCTTAAAAAATGCTTCGCTCAATCGAAACGCGGCATTGCGGACCTGCGGGATGGGATCCAGAGCGGCGGCTTCCAGCGTCGGGAGATCCACTTGATCCAATCCTTCCAAAGTCCAGAGCGCATGAAGACGTCCCAGAGGCGCAGGATGATCCCGTGCGATCGCCAATTTCCGCAGTTGGGGCACCGCAGCGGCATTCCGCCCCTCGATCAACTGTTGTTGGGCGACGTCGCGCCAGAACCCATTCGGGTGCGACAGCCGCTCCAGCAATTGTTCCGTCATCGGCTTCGCCGGAAGGAAATCTTTTCGCCGCACCGGACGGCCTTCGTGGACAATACGGTAGATGCGGCCGAGGTTGACGGGTGTTTGCAGATTGCGGCTCTCCGTTTGCTTTCGAAGGTAGCTCGTCAGGTAGATCCGATGCTGGATTAAGCCGCGCGCGATATCGACGACGTAGAGTGTGCCATCGGGGCCATTGAATAAATTCACCGGCCGGAATCGCTCGTCCGTCGAGGCCAAAAATTCGGCGCGGTCGTAGGCGTTGGTGGCCGTCAGGGATCCGGCTTGATCCAGGATACGATTGCGTCGGATCAGGTTGGCCGTTGGCTCGCACAGGAAAACATCCCCGCGAAACTCCTTCGGAAACTGGTCGCCGCGGTAGACAACGGGTCCACACGCTCCCGTGAAGGTTGCTAGGCGCCCATCTGGGGTCAGTTGATTCGGTTGATACCCACGATTGACCCCCGGATTGACGCGAATGGGCCAGACGCGCTGGTCCTTCACCAATTGAACATTGGCACCATACGGCTGGCGAAGATTGGGGTTGCGAGCAAGATAGCGTGAAGGCACCGGATCGCCCCGGAGTTGGTCCGAATTGGAATTGTGATACAACCGGCCCCAGTCGTCTTGACTCAGCCCCCATTGACCCCGAAAAATCGTCGGCTCCTTCTTCATCGCCGCCGCGGAAACTCCCCGGGTCAGACGGTATCGGGTGGTGTGATTGGCTGAGTAAATCCAGTTGTCCAACGCCCACATCAACGAATTGCTTGAATGCTCCGGATTGGCTCTCTCGCCCAGCTTCGGGTCGTCCTCGACGGCGTACCCGTCGGTCAGGAGTTCCTTCTGATCGCAGCGATCATCGCCATTGGCGTCGCGACAAAACCAAAGGTTTGGTGGCTCGGCGACGATGACCCCGTCGCCCGCAAGCATCAGCGCGCGAGGCATCACAAGGCGGTCAAGAAAGACCGTCCTACGATCCATTCGACCGTCGCCATCGGTGTCCTCCAAAATCACGACGTTGCCGGCTGGCTCCAATTCATCGCGACCGTCCGGCGTTTTCATGTAGCCATTCATTTCGAGCACCCACAGTCGGCCCCGATGATCGAACTGCATCGTGACAGGTGTGGTCACCAGCGGCTCACTGGCGACGATCTCGGCTCGAAATCCCGGCGGCAATCGAAAGGTCTTGAGCTGATCTTCGGCCGACAACACTGGGGCGGGCGGAATCAGCTCGCGAGGCACGGTCTCCCGTTGCACCTCGTTCGTCTTATCACCGCTTTGGGCGAGGATAACACCCGCCGTGCAAAGCAGGACCATGAGCAAGCATCGACAAATCCGATGAAAAGGGATCAGCATGAAGAGATAAAGAAGCCACGGAAAATGCCGGTCGGCAAGTCGACAGGCGAATCATGGACGCTGCTTCACTTCTTAAAGTCGTCGAAGTAATCCCGGACCGCGTTTTGATAGGCGCGCGGAACCCGTTCCTGACTGAGTGCTGCCTGCGCATCCGTTTGAGCAGAGGCCACCGCCTCGGTGTAGGCAATCTTACTATCGCCTTTGATGCTGACGCCCCGCAAGGTTATCGAGGGCATAGGTCCGCCCGGTTGCATTTGGCCCTTCACTTTGGTGGGAGAAAGGTTGTCCGGCATCGAAGAATCTCGATCCGTGAGGCCTTTGGATTTCTTTTCCGTGCGATCCGGCAGACCCCCGTTGTCCCACGCATCCGCAATCGAATCGGGCATGGCCCACGGATCCTCGTTAGACCAATCGCCGTAGCCGCGGCGACTCTTGCCGCTTGGTTTCCCCGATTTGCCTCCGGCACCTCCGGGGCACTGCCCCCACGCCAAGCCGTTGCCAACACACATTTGGGCTTTTTGAAGATTCTGCATGGCAGCCATTAGCCCCTGCATGTCGTTCATGTCGTTCAGCATCTTTTCGAGCTCCGCCTGAGCAGCCGCCATTTCCTTGCCAGCACCGGCTTTGTTACCGCTCTTGCACTCATCGGCCGCCTTATCCAGCAACTTCCCAACCTCCCCGTACTGGTCGCCCGGCTTGGCTGCTTCCTTCAGTTCTTGGATCATCTTCTGCATCTGCGCGGAGCTCAACGGAGCCTTTGTGAGCATGTCGCGCATTTTCCTCAGGGATTCAATCGCGGCTTGGGCTTGACCGTTCTTGAGTTGTTCCGCCAAATCCTTGCCGAGACGTTCCGCCTGCTGCTGGAGTTGAGCCAACGTCTTGGCTAGGTCCGTCATTTTTTGCAAATCCTGATCCGCCATGTTCAGGTCTTTCAAGAACTGCTCAGCCTGAGCGGAATTCAGAGCGGCGATCGCTTCATCCAGGCTGGGCAATGGCATGCCCAGCGATTCGGCTTTCCGCGCAAGTTCGGACGCCATTTGTGCCAACTGCTGCCGACTCGCAGCTCCCTGCGAACCGTCCTGATTGGCCAGTCCCTTGGCAGCATCTTTGAGCGCTTGCATGTCCTTTTGCAATGAATCGACGGCTTCCGGATTCTGAGCAGCCTTATCTCCCAGCTGCTTCGAAATGGCGTCCATCTGCTTCTGGAGGCTTTGTGCGGTTTGAGTGGGTGTGTTTCCGGGGACTCGTGCCGCCCGTTCGAGTCGACGGATGGCCGGGTCTTTCGCCATTTCGCTCAGATCCTGTTTCAGCTTGTCGGTGGCGCTCGCCAGGTCCTTGAGGGCATTGCCGCGCGTCAGCTTCGCCTGCTGGAGGTGATCGCCAAGTTCAGCCACCTTCTCAAGGGTCTTCTCGGTGGGTTCGAGGGAAGGCTTTCGGTCTGCCAAGGAACGGCGTGTCAGATTCGCCAATTGCTGTCCGACTTCCTTGATCACTTCCGCATCTTTCCTCTTCTCGACGTAGGCCTTCGATCGGTACTCGGGAATAAACCCAACGCCAACTACTACCAAAGTCGCAAGGGCAACCCATCGCGCCACCCGCGGCAGTTTCCAGGGCATCAGTTTGGCCGGATCAATGGAGGCCGCAGCCGCCGTGGCGTCGGCCAGGATCAGGTCATTCCATCGATCCGTCCGCCCAGACTTCGAAAATTCAAGCGCCGTGCTCAACCGCTCTTCAAGGTGTTGCTTCTGGTCCAGAAACCTCGCGGTCGACTCGGGCGTTATCCGTCGTAACCAGCCGATCAGGAATCCGATCACGGCGCATGCAACGCTGACCATCGCCGACCCTGGAAGTGCCTCCTTCGGAATTGGAGCGAGCTTGAAAAGGACTACCGTCAAAAAATACACAAAAACTCCCACCAACGCTCCGCGCCACAGCCCCTGCCAGCCCCGTTGCAAACGTTGGCGCGCTGCGGTCCGTCTAAGGACATCCTGGATCTGCTGCAATTCGCTCATAGTGGCCCCTTGAACCCGGTCACTGACGTTGGACAGAGGCTAGAGAGAAACGTTCTGCTGCGAAATGCAAGGCGCATATCTACCGTGAGTTCATTGTCGCTCATACTCGCCCTTGCTCACTCGCTTGAGCACAGTAAATCCGGCTTTTTTGGCGTCCGAGACGCTGACCGGGCGGGTCAACGTCGGGGTGCTGAATCCGCTGAAAATCTTCCGGATGGGCTTGCGGCACGCTGGACAATGTTCCAGGGGGGGCGCACTCATCGGACGCCGGAGCGTGAACTTGCCCCCGCAGGCGACACAGTTTCCATCGCAAATCTCATACTCGTAAAGTGGCATAACTCCGGTCAACAACATGGCCGACGGGAGCCTCGGTGCAAGCAATCCTTCGACGTGAGTTGGGGGCTTTAAGCCAACCGCAGCGAATGGACGTCGCCGACTGGATTCCCTAACGTGCCGGGATACTCAATTCGATTATGAAAATTGTGGAGAAAATCACGGCCATGCAACAGCGGGTTCATCGCGCCCGCCAAAGCGGACAGCGGATTGGTTTTGTTCCCACGATGGGGTACTTGCACGCCGGCCATATGAGCCTCGTTGCCCAAGCACGCCGGCGGGTGGGAGACAACGGTTTGGTGGTCGTTAGTATTTACGTGAATCCCACCCAGTTCGCCCCGACCGAAGATCTCGCGAAGTACCCGCGAAACCTGGAGCGCGACCGCCGGTTGTGCCGCGCCGCCGGTGTCGATGTCATTTTTCTCCCGTCCGACTCGGACATGTACCCGGGTCGTGCCGTGGGTCAGTACAGCACCTACGTCGTCGAAGAATGTTTGTCGCAAGGCATGGAAGGGGCTTCCCGCACGACACATTTTCGGGGAGTGGCGACGGTGGTTGCGAAGCTTTTTAACTGTGTTCTTCCCGACGTCGCGGTGTTTGGGGCCAAGGACTGGCAGCAGGCGGCGGTTGTGAGGCGCATGGTGGCCGACTTAAATTTTCCCATCGAATTGGTCGTCGCGCCAACGCTCCGTGAAGCGGACGGTTTAGCAATGAGTTCGCGAAACGCCTATCTCTCCACCGCGGAACGCAGCCAGGCAACCGTGCTTTGGCGCGGGCTCGTTGAAGCGCGGGCCTTGGTGCGGGCAAGGCCGAAGGGCGTGCCGGCGGGGTCACTCAAGAAAATCTTGGCCAAGCGGGTGGCAGCGGAACCAGACGCCCGTTTGGATTACATCGAGTGCTTCGACACTTCAACCCTTGTGCCGGTCGGACGCGTGCGACCCGGCTCTCATTTGGCGCTCGCCGTTTATATCGGAAAAACGCGCCTGATTGATAATGCCGTGCTTTAGGCAACCCCACTCCGACGGCTCACCGGGCAGGCGGTTCATGGGGCGGGCTCGGGCTCGGAGTCGGAGTCGGGCGTTGGGAATAGATCTCCTTGAGGATTCGCCGGGCAATGTGCGGACGATAGTGGGATGCTTCGTAGTAGTTGCGACGATCGGCCGTGATCTCGTTGGTTCCGGAATAATCAAAAACCCGATTCGTCCCAAAGATGCGGACCAGAATTTCGAGATCCGCGGTGTTGAATTTCAGTTGATCATACAGCGGGTTGATAATCAGCCGGTAGTCGGTGCGCCGCGATTGGAGCACTTCTTGGATGGCTTGCAGCATTTCCTTCTGCCGGGCGCGGATGACGGGCGGCGACATGCGTTCCTGGGCAGGGCGCTCGTAAAAGAGATGGGTCCGCTGTCCATAGAAACCTTCCGGATCTCGGGTGATTCGGGATTCCATTTCTGAAAACCGTATTTCATTGCTCTGCAGATCGTACTCCATCACGCGGTCATCCAGCATGAGATCCTCGACCATGTACGGCCGGATCTTTCGAGTGAGCAGATAGGGTAGGTAGGACTTCAAGAACACCCGATTAAAGAATGATTTGAAGAATTCGAGTTGGAATTCGAACTGGGATTGCCCGGTGAGAAGTGGGTGCTTGGTAAAGATGTGTCCGTGCCGTGCTTCGGTCGTTTCGAGGGACTCGACGTCGAGAATCATCAGGACGTTTCGCAGCGGCATTTTCAGCCTGTCCAGCAGGCGAACTTTGGCGTGGATCCCATACAATGATTCGCCCGAAGCATCGAAATGGAAAGACTGGGTGGATCGGGTGATTTTTTGCCAATCGGCGACCTCGTAAAATAGCGACCGGGAATTGCCCAGGATAAAGGAGTCGTAGGGGGCTTCCCGGCGGTTTTGGAGCAACGTCTGGACCGATACAAAATCCCGGTTCAGAGCGATAACGCCAGCCTTTCCGGACTCATAATAAGAGTCATACCGGCGCAGCACCTTGAATGGATCGTTGAACAGGTAGATCGCAGCGAGGACGAGCAACGGTGCCGCCGCGAGTAATATCTTCAGGAGAAGCTCGATGTACCTTGGCTTCGTCATCAAAACTGAAAATAGATAAACTGCCTGTCGCCGTGCACTCCCAGAAAGACGATGGTTAAGACCGCCGCATAATACAATGGCCAGCGAATGTATGCGGGTTTTTGGGAAACCCATCGGGTGACACTTCCCCGGTACTGCGCCCAGTGAACGAATTCCATTACGACGACGGCCGCCACCGCGATCAGCAGGTCCGTCCGGTCAAGGCCTAGATTGAAGCCCAGATTGAGTTTTCCGTGGAGGAATACATTGCGGAGATCCTGGCCGAGTCCCTGGGTCAGATGGGTGAGTACATAGAGTGCGTCGGTCACAGTGTTTGCCCGGAAGAAAACCCACGCCAGGGTCACGAGCGAAAAGGTGCAGAACATCTGCAGGGCGGAGGCTAGAGTGGGGCGGGCGGAAAGTCCGGACGCCTGGCGCAAAACGTTGCGCAGTGGCTGAGTAAAAAGGCCGAAAATTAGGTAGAATGCGTGAAGGAGGCCCCAGATGACGTAGGTCCAGTTGGGGCCATGCCAGAGCCCGCTTAGCGTGAACACAATCACCAGATTCAAATACCAGCGGGGCACTGATACGCGGCTTCCGCCCAGGGGAATGTATAGGTAGTCCTTGAACCAGGTCGAAAGCGAGATGTGCCAGCGCCTCCAAAAGTCAGCGATCGTGCGGGCATGGTAGGGTCGATCAAAATTGGTCATCAACCTGAACCCCATCACCCGAGCCGCACCGATCGCGATGTCCGAGTATCCCGAGAAGTCGCAATAAATCTGAATGGCAAACGCACTGATCGCGAGGGCGAGTATCAGGCCGTGGTACTGCTGGACGTCGTTGAAAACCGCGTCGGGCAACGGAGCCAGGCGATCGGCGATCACGACTTTCTTGAAGAGGCCCCATGCCATGAGTTTTAGGCCATCCACGATTCGCTGGTAATCGAACTCGTGCTTCTCATGGAACTGATGCAGGAGATTTTGTGGACGTTCGATCGGGCCCGCCACCAACTGGGGATAGAACATCACGTAAAGCGCATAGATCAAAAAATTGCGTTCGGGCGGTTGGTTCCCTCGATAAACTTCGATTGTATAGCTCATCGCCTGAAACGTATGGAACGACAGGCCGATCGGGAGCAGTATCGAGAGCATCGGAAACGGGCTGCGTGCATCCCAGAGATTCAGGACGCCACGGAGACTTTCATTGAGGAAGTTGTAGTACTTAAAGACGGCCAGAACTCCAATGTTCGCGATGAGGCTGATTATCAACAGCCATCTGCGTCGCGATCCTTTCGTTCGGCCCAACAAGAGTCCCGCCCCGTAGTCAATCAGGATGGTGAAGCCGAGGATCAGGATGTATACCGGCACAAACACCATGTAAAAATAGCAACTGCTGATGAGCAAAAAGAGCGCTCGAGACCGGTGTGGAAGCAAAAAATACAACGGCGTCACCACGCTGAAAAACGCCAGAAAATGGAGAGAATTGAACAGCATGGACGCGATCCTATCCGTTCGAGGAGCGTCGAACTCTCACGGGATGATCGGCAGGCTGGCGGCCGCAATTGCTTGTCCATGCCTCTTCTCTTTTTCGTCGGGCATGTGCAAGGCGATCTGCCCGGCCAATTCGGGGAATTCGGTGTGAAACACTTCCCGAGCCTTGGAAAGGATGATGTCGCCTCCGATCCCCGAAGTGACCCGGCCCAGTACCAGCACATGACGGACCGTGTGGAAATCCGCCAAGTGAGCGATGCCATAGCCGAGATAGGTCCCGATGGTTTCGTAGATCATCCGGGCACGCGGGTCCTCGTTGGCCATGAGTTGTTGTACGTGCTTGAGTTTCTCCGGGAGCGGCATTTCAGCATCCGCCGGGATCCCGGCCGGGGCGAGGAGCATGCCGACTGCCTGCTGGGAAAAGCATTGCACTCCACAGCCAAAATCTCCGGACCATTCGTCCCGACGGGCCGCGGGCGAATAATCAAACGGCGTAAAGGCCAATTCATTGAGCCAACTCGTGATAGTACCCTCCGGTGTGACGTAGCCTCCGGCGGTGCTCGTCCCCATGGATAGGCCCAAAACGGCGTTTTCGCCCAGGGACATGGATCCGGCGAGGGCGGTGACTTCTCCATCGTTGACTACATCAAACGGAATGCCGCCCCAGGCGCGACGCAACTCCAGGAAAAGATCCTTCACGCGCGAGTTAAAAAGCTCCTTGGAAACACCGCGGAATAGCGACGCCACCTTGACACGGTTATTGACGTAAACGCCGGCGGCACTGCCGCCGATCGCGTCAACGCTGGGAAGATGAGCGGCGGCCTTTCGCAGGGAATCCTGGATGCCATCGATGTGATACTGGGGATCCGCCTGAAAATACGGATCCCAAACGGTCTCCTCGCTGAAGACGACCTCGCCATTGCGGACGGCCGCCACTTTGCGATCGCTGCCTCCCAAGTCAAAACCGATCCGGCAGCCATGCAGATGTCGGCCGAGTGGAGCCGTAGAGGATTTCGCTGGGGGCAACTCGCGCGCCAATTCAATCTGGATTGGGCGGTCATAGATTCGTTCGCCAATGATCTCGGAATCAAACCGCCCGGTGGCATCCTCCGAGTAATGCCGCCGCAGGGATCCGGCTAGCTCGGCCGGGCCATCGACCCAAATTCGCCATCCGCCGCGGCTCCAGAGAAGGAACTTCACCAACCGCTCCACAAAGAACGTGTTGACCGCCGCGTGCGGGTGCCCCGCCGGGAGGATCGCGGTGGATTGATGAAAAACGGATCCGTCCGCCTGCTCGATCGCCAGTCGCACAGGAACCCGGGCGTTGAGTGCAAACGTACGGCGGGCGAGAACAGCCGGGCGAAAACCGGGATCGAGGACAGCAGCCACGCGCGGGACAGGAAGAAACACATCGAGTGAATTCACCGCTTCAATCTCCGGGAACTGGGTGACCGCTGGCAATCGCGAATTGCGGGAGGGGCGAGGAATGGGATGGAGTCCGCGCCAACGAGGACAACGAGTATGCCAGTCCCAGCGATTCGATTTTCCAACGGGTCTTCCGACGAGTCGATGTCCGCCTGTTAGCTTCAGAGCTTAAGTTCCGGCTGCTCCTGCGGCCATCTTGCCTCCTGCTCAATTCTAGATGAATTAGCCCTGGGTTTGTCGGTCGCCAGCCACTCAATTCACTTGCTACCGCCCAATGACGGGGGAGAATGTGATCAAAATTGGCCAGATTCAGTAAACCAAATCTCCCTATTCGCGGAGCGTCAAAAAGCAGTGTCCTATCAATGATGACAACCCCGCGATGGCTGAAACCATTCGAACGAATCACCGCCGGGCGCGACGTCCTCCGGAGTGTGGACGGCCTACGGTTCATCGCCATCTCCGCGGTCATCTTGAATCACATCGATCTGGGGATGTACCGGTTCCATTCCGGTGTGACCGGTAAGCCGAACGTGTGGCACAGCCTGTGCGGCCAGGGTGGAAAGGGCGTGGCGTTGTTTTTCGGGATCAGCAGTTTCATCCTGCTTGGGCCGATCTTTGAATGGCGACTGGGCGGGGGAAAACCCATCTCGCTGAAGGCATATTTCTGGCGCCGCCTGACGCGCATGGAACCCCCGCTCATCCTCAATGTCCTGCTGTTTTGGGTAGTCGTTTCCCACCACCTGAAACAGTCCATGGCCGAACTTCTTCCCCACGCGGCGGCCACCGCCACCTACCTGCACAACTTCCTTTTCGGCGGCGCCAGCAACATCAACCCCGTAACTTGGTCCCTGGAGGTGGAGGCGCAGTTCTATCTTGCGGTGCCTCTGCTGGGATACCTGCTGTGCCGGGTCGGGAAGTGGGGTCGCCGGGCCGGACTCCTCCTCCTCGCGGCCGCCGGGGTCGCCATCCACGCCAACCAGTGGCTCCCCTTCTATACCCTGCCAAATCACCTCCAGTATTTTGCCGCGGGCATCCTGGTCGCGGAACTGTGGGTGACCGGCTGGTCCCAACGCCCCCCGCGGAGGGTGTTCGACGCGGGATTTGCCGCCGGACTGGTGACCTGGGTCGCCGTCGGCATCGCCGCCCCACCGTGGTCGAGGGCTGCTTCGGTCCCCTCGCCGTGCTGGCGCTCCTCATGGGTGCGCTCCGGGGGACCTGTACCCGCCGGATTCTTTCGCTGCCCTTCGTCTCCGTCACCGGCGGAATGTGCTACAGTTTCTACCTCTGGCACGGGCTCTGGGAAGCGCCGTGGCACCGGACGGCGGGATTGGGAAGGGGGCTCGGCTACACGGGCTATTTCGCGCTCCAATGCCTCTGGATCCTCCCGGGCCTCTGGATCCTGTGCGCCACCATCTTCCGGTTCCTCGAAAAACCCTTCATGGCCCGCGACTGGCCGCAACGGCTGCGCCAATGGCTTCGGGGTCAGTCCTCACAATCGAAAATAAGGGCGACAACCCGGCAGGCCGATTGATTGTCGATTCTGATTCGGGGGCGTAAATGGGGTGGTTTTCAGCAGGGTTTTACGTGGGAAAATATTCTCAATATTGAGAATATTAATATATTGTCCAGACGCCGATAGGTGATAGGGCGTTGGTTACCTGGGGCCGTGGTGGGAGATCTCATAACGGATCAGCAGGTACGGGGAAACGGCATTGATCGCCGTAGCGGCGGGCGAAAAGAACGGGCATCGACCCATCCGATCTTTCAAGCCACCGCCGCAATGGCACTCTGGGCCACGCCCGGCACGGTGGCCTGCGCAAGTTCCCACACGTGGCGCCGGATCCAACGCTTGAGATTGCAGGCCGCTCCGACCTGCGACTCAAGCGACTGGAACCCCTGCCGCCAATCCGTAAGGCGCCCAAAAACTAGCCAAATCGTTTTTCAGCAGAATCATCACTGATCCCTGACCCCCGACCTTCCCAGGCGGTGGAGATGAAATTGGCCGTCGCCGAGGGACTGCCGACAGAGTTCGACGAGATGCTCGTGATGGGTGAAGACGAAGATCTGGGTGCGTTTGGCCAAGGCACCCAATTGCGGGAGAATCGCTTTGGCGCGTTCGTCATCGAAGGTGATCAGCAAGTCGTCCAATATGAGTGGCATGGCATCATGCTCCTGGAGATACCGATCGAGCGCCGCCAGCCGAAGTGCCAAGTATAACTGATCGCGAGAACCATCGCTCATGCCATCGACCGGGACCTTCGTCTGGTCTGGTCGGACGCCGACGAGGACGGGGAGATCGTCGGCATTGAATTCAGCCGCCAGACCTCTGAATGCGCCCCGGGTGATCGCCTGGAAAATGTCGCCCGACTTTTGGAGGAGCGGGCCTTGATTCTCCATCCGGAACCGCTCGATCTGAGCTTGCAGGAGATGGGTGGCGAGGCGAAGTCGCAGAAAGCGAGCGGCATCCTGTCGCAACGTTGCCGCACAGGACTCCGCTTGCTGGCGAAAATCGGCAGCTGCGTCGCCGGCTTTCTCCAAAGCTTTTTTTTCATTCCCGAGCCGGAACAACGTTTCGCGGATCCCGGGAAAAGCGGATTCCTTTTCTCCTTTCGCACGGGTCGCGGTCAATTTGTCCTCTGCGAGTGCGTCGGGACTTTCGGCGCAAACTTTGTCGATAAATGCGTCAACAGCTTGGCCGCGGGCGAGGCCGCTGAGGGTGTGGCCCAGATTTTCGATTCGAGCGTGCGCGGCATCGCGTTGTTCGAGGTGCGCCAGCATCGGCTCCAGCTCCTCGATCGTGTTTAGGCTCGCCAGTTGGATCAATTCTTGGAGGGTTTGATCCGACTGGCTGGCGCGCATTCGAGCATCCTCGAGCTCGCTGCTCGCCTGTCGGATTTGATCAGACAGTTGGTCGTGGCGCTCCTGAGCCTTGCGGGCTTCACTGAGTACTTTCCACAATGCGGACTCGAAAGCTTCGGTGGAGTTGCCCGTGGCGCCCAAAGCGACGGCTTGCTCGCCGACATCCTGCTCGTATCGGCTGATCGCAGCGGCTATGGATTGAGATGTGTTCGATAATTCGCGCCATTCATCGAATCTTGCGAGGAGATCCTTCCGTTCCCGCAACAGAGCCACGCCGGCATCGGGCGAAGTTCCTTTGGGCAACCCCACTGCCGCGCATTGGAATTGCCATTTCTCGGTTGCGGTATCGACTGCGGCGGCAAGCCGGGCGCGGCTTTGGTCGAACTTGGCCAGTTCACTCGTCAGTCCTTTAAGCTGATTCGTCATCTCGATGCGCCTACCGGCCGCTTGTTCACCGTCCTGGACCCGCCTTCGGGCGGCGGCGAACAGCGATGAAAACTCCTTTTCTGCGGACTGGTTGAGAATGGCGGCGAGCCGACTCCGGGCGTGCTGAATCTGCTGGTTCTTCTGATGGAAAGACTCCTGAGCCGTCCGAAGTCGCCCGAGTCGTTCTCGGAACTCGCTCCAACGCTCGCGCCATTCCTGCATCTCGAGCGGTGGTCGCGCGATGAATCCGCAGGCGGACCACTCGGCTTGCCAGGACTGTTGGCATCCATCCAAGGCACCCTGGAGTTCGAGCCTCTTCATTTGAGCCGCGTTGATCTGCGTCTCGATTTCGCCGAGTTGAAATCGCTTTTCCTCGGCTTGGGCAACCGCCTCCGCACGAAGCCGCAGTTGATCCGCAATACCGTCGGCGTTAGCGATCGCCTGAGGGAACGCCTCCTTCAGGGGTGAACCCGGGATAAGCTCTTCCGTGGCACCACCTCCATCCCACTCAGCCAGCACCAGACTCCAACCGTGGTCCCGATGTTTCCTCGCTTTGCGGAGAGCCTCTTCCGAGGGCAACTCTCCCTGCCGATGCAGTCGGCCAAGCTCACCTTGAAGGGTGGCCGTTCGGCTGTTGGCGTCGACGATTTTCCCCTCCTGGTTCGTGATCTCTCGACGGATGCCTTCCATCTGTTCCTGGTAGCGGCGAATGGTTGCGACGGCGGGAATCGGAAGGCGGTCGGTGGCATCGAAATCCTCGGGGGCACCGGCGAGCAGGCAGTGCTGGGCGACGGCCTCACGGGTCAAGCGTTGGACGTCGGACTCGCTGGTGGAAAACGTCCGATCCGCTTCTGTCGCCTCGGCGGCAACGGCCAGTGCTTCGCGGAGACCCGTCAGGTCGGTTTCCAGAAGAGACTGGAACTGCGTTTCCTGGGCGCGGATCTGATTCTTGAGGTCCTCCACCTTGTCTGAATTGGCGGCGTATTCGGCCAAAGCCACCTTGAGCCCGCCAGCCGATTCGTCGCAGGCGATTCCAACCGGACTGCTGAGGCGGTAACTCTCCAGCGATTCTAATGCACCGACGAGCTGCAGGTTGTGCATGCCGGCCCGAATGAGCGGATCGAGTCCTGCCAGTCTGGCCTGCAAGTCCGCCTGGGATTTTTTACGATCTCGATAGGCGCCCAAATCCGAGTGCAAGTGATCCAGAATGTCCGCTTTCGCCAGGACAGCGGGTGCCGTCGCACACGCCTGCAATTGGGTTTGGAATTTGGCGATCTGAGCGCCGAGGCGCTGAACATCAACGCGCGTTTCGCTGACCGCTTGGCGGGCCGCTTGCACTCGGGGTACGAAATCGCTCGCCAATTCTGGCAAGCGCGGAAGCTGGGCGAGCTTTTGCCTCTCTTCACGGAGGCGGCCAACCGTGGGCAGCGCGTCTTCGCAGCGCGCAATCCATTGAAGATCTCGCTCCAGTTTGGAGATCTCCTCTTCGAGGCGCCTCTTCACGGCTTCGGTTTCTGTCCGCTCTTTTTCGAACTTATCCCACGCCTCCGGGTTGACCATTGCGTCGCGGCTTTGCTTGAGCAGATCCTTGTAGCGATTAGCTGCAGGGCGGATCGACACGTTGGCTGTCGCGCGGCCTTTGAAAAGTTGCTCGGCTTCTTGTTGGAGCGCCGCAACGACCGCTTGGATGGCCGTTCCACCCATGCTGGCCGAGAAGAGCGCATTGCCAAGGTTCCCCTCGCCGCGGAGGAGTTGCTGCGCTCCGTCGTGAAGCTCCCGGGCGCCCAGGCCGAACATGGCCGAAAAGTAGGACGAATCCACACCGCCGAGAAAGGGAACCAGAGCCGCTTCCGTCACCGGTTGGCCGTCCGCATTTAGCAAAGTATTCTTGCTTCCTTTACGCCGTTGAAAAACGAGTTGCCCCCCCGCCCGATTACCGACTTCACCTTTGATTCTTAGGTCGGCATAGCCATGAAGGAAATTGTCGGCGGATTGCCCGTGAATGCCGAAAAGCAGATCTCGAATGGCCCGAAGTAGCGAGCTCTTGCCCGCCTCATTAGCTCCATAAATGACGTGGAGATCTCCAGGCTCGGCGCGGAACTGGAGATCCAAGTTTGTGAAAGGACCGAATGCGGGAATCTCGAGGCGTCGAAATCTCACGAAGCGTTCCCTCCCTTCGTCCCCAAGGCCTCCAAGATGATGGCCCGAACCTCCTGTAGAACCGTGCTCCGTTGGTCCTCACTCCAGTCTGCTTCGATCTCACTGCGGAGCTCGGACGGCAGCACTCCAAGCATTTCTTCAATCTCGGATGGCAGCGTTGCCAGCGTCTCGTGAGCCTCATTCAAGTTTTCCACGACGATTTTTGTCAGAGCATCGCGCCCGGCCAACTGGGCTATGTCATAAACAGGATTCGTCGTAATCTTGATCCGCTCAATCCAGAGAGACTCGGCTCCCTGCTCCTGGGCGTGTGCCTGAAATTCCGCGCGCCAACGCTGGTTGTCTCGGTGCAGCGACCCGTGTAGGCGGGTGGTCCCCGTGATACTGATCCGCACGGCCACAAGCCGACCCTCCGCGGCGGTCACGGTATTCTTCATCGCTTCACTGACCCGACGCAATGCTTCGGCTTCGGTCTCGATGCCGGTCCAATCGACCTTCAGTTCCTGCCAGCGAACGACGTCCAAGGGCCGCCAATCAGCACGTTCCACCGCGAGGGAATCGTTCACGGTGACGAGCTGGCATCCGCGTGGCCCTGCCTCTCGGGCGTGGCGCCCCTGGCAGTTCCCCGCGAACACGATCCAGGGATCCTGGCTGATCACTTCCGGTTGATGAATATGCCCCAAAGCCCAGTAACCATAACCTTTCTCACGCAGATCCGCGACGGAACACGGCGCATACGTGTCGTGACCGGGCCTTCCGGTGAGACTGGTGTGCAGCAGCCCCAGGTTGAATTTACCCGGTACCGCTGAGGGATAATCCTTCGCCAGATTCTCGGGCACGGCCCGGTTTGGGAATCCGCGTCCATGGATCACCACGGGGTGTCTCGCCACTTCCTTGGACTCCGTCGTCCGGGTGGAAAAAACATGGACGTTGTCCGGCAGGCTCAGTTTCTTCGAAATTACCGAAGCCGCGTCGTGATTGCCGGCGATCAGGTAGACGGGAATCCCCTTGTCCATCAACCGGACCATCTGGCCGCGAAAAAAAAGGCCGGTGCTATAGTCCCTCCAGTCTCCGTCATAGAGGTCGCCGGCAATCACCAGGAAGTCGATCCCTTCGTCGATGGACAATTGGACCAAGTTTTCAAAGGCGCGGCGAGTGGCCCCCCGCAGCAGTTCGACGGGCGCCCCCTCGTGGGCTTCCAACCCCTGAAGCGGACTGTCCAGATGCGGGTCCGCGGCGTGGATAAAGCGGATCATTTCGCTATTTCAAGGCGCTGAGATGCTCCACAAGGTCCGCAGCTTCCTGCGCGGTAAAGCCCTGCATCAAACCGTCGGGCATGAGCGATAGCGACAACTTCTGCTCGCCCTTGATCTCGGTCTTACGCAGGGGCATCGCCTGACCGGGGACCGTCTTCAGTTCGAGGACATCGCCTTCGCGTTTTACGACGAAGCCGGTGTACTCGTTGCCGTCCTTGAGCGAGATAATGACCGGTTCGAATCCTTGTGAGATGACCTTCGAGGGCGTGAGCAGACTTTCGACGATCTGCGTCTTGTTCAATCGGGTGCCGACCTTTGACAGATCGGGGCCGAAATCGTGGCCGGCGCCATTGAGGAAATGGCAGGCCATGCAGGCGGCAGCTTTACCAGATGGCGTGAAAAGCGCTGCACCACGCCGTGCATCGCCTTGCATCCGGATGATCTTGTCCGGCGTCGCCGTCGCCCCGAGAGTCTCCACCCGCTCACGGTCAGGCAGGTAGCGCTCGAACAACTCGCGAATGTGGGCATTGGGCGAGTCCTTGGCGGCGCGGAGCGCTGCGGTGCGATCCCCCCCGCCTTGATCTAGTTTCAGTGCGACATTGAGTGCACCGCGCGGATCCTGCAGATCGGTCGGTTCTGACTTATCGGGAGCCATGCTGCGCACCCAGTTCGCCAGCAATTGCAATCCCCGCACGTCCACATCTTGCGAACCGACTATTGGCATATGGCCCGCTCCGCTCTTGGCGATGCGATGCAGCAGCACACTGCTGCTCGGAAGACCGGGCGCGATCACGCGGGCATCGCCCATGCCGAAGTCGCCACGTGTTAGCTTTTCATCGAGGGCGCGCATTTCACCGGTGGGCAGCTCCGCATTCACCATCAACGGCGCCGAGCCCCCCCCATGCTCGCGGTGGCAGGCGGAGCAGTTCACGTGCAACCAAGAGCGTGCGCGTGCCTCGAGTCCCGCTTTATCGTCATGGGGGTTGACCAGTCGTGCCAGCGACCCCTTCATGAACTCGGCATCAAAGCAGCCCGCTTCAAGCAACCTTTCAGGATGGGCAAGCTGCTGGGGATTGAAGGATAACACGAAGTCGCTCCACGAATTGTGACAGCGCAAGCACTCCGCGCGGCTGTGAAACCGGTAGGTGTAACGGTGCCCGCCTTCCGGGAAGGCCTTGCCTGTGAGATCCAGTTTGCGTTCATCGCCGGCGGCACCCACCAACTCGGCATCCGTGCCGGCGTCGTTCCATCGATACGAGTAGGCGTTCCAAGCCTCGCCGTCATAGTGCAGCATCTGCGTCTCGATGTTCTTCGCGCTCGCCACCTCACCCGGCGTCATTTCCATGCGCACCGTCTTCGCCAGCACTGCATTCTTTGGCCAAGTCATCGTCGCCTTCGGTCTCCCCGTATTACCATCGATGCTAACCGAGGTCACAATCCTGCCACCGCCAGCCACCATGCCGACGAGGCGCTGGGCCGTGGCACCGTCCGCCCACATCGGTGCGCGAATATCGAAGGTCGACACGCCGGGCGCGGGCTCCGAGGTCGCCCCCCGGCTGAACAGCCCTGTCTCGCTCAGCTTGCGCGGAAAATTCACGTTCTTGCCAATGTTGGGATTGCGCATCAGACGATGCAAGGTGCTCGGGCTGCCGTAGTGAACGAAGGTGAGTTCGCCGTCCTCGCCCTGTGCAAACGTAACCAGTGCGAACGGCGTGTCCGCAATCTCCTCATGCCGCGTGATCTGCGTGCCGTCATGCCGCAGGGCCCAGATCTTTCCGGTCGTGAAATCGCCATAAATGTAGGCCCCCTCTAACTCTGGAAAACGTCTACCACGATACACAAAGCCGCCGGTGATCGACGTCGCCTCGACATGGCTGTGGGTGATGATCGGCGGTGTGATCGGGGAGGGACCGCCTTTGCGTTGCATCGCGAGGACATTGAGACCTTCCATCGCCGCCCATCCGTAGTTACCGCCACGTTTGATAAGGAAGATGTTCTCCCACTCTTGCCAGCCCACATCGCCACACCAGAGATTGCCGGTCGGTCGGTCAAAATTCATTTTCCAGGGATTCCGCAAGCCATAAGCCCAGACTTCCGGCCGCGCGCCCGGCGTTTGCACAAATGGATTGTCCCGGGGGACGGCGTACCGCTTGCCGGATTCCGCATGATCCACATCGATGCGCAGGATGCTGCTGAGCAAATCGCTGATATCCTGCCCTGTGCTGATCGGATCCGGCGGATTCGGCACTTCCGCATCACCGGTTGAGAGGTAAAGCATGCCGTCGGGCCCGAAGGCGACGGCCGCGCCGTTGTGCCCGCCGCTGCGCCAAGTGAGTAGAATCTCCTCGCTCTTCGGATCAATGACCAGGGGACGATCCTGGACCGCTTTGAAGCGAGAAAGTCGGGAACCATCGGCAAGGTTATCCCCATTGATATAGGTGATGATGACCTGCCGGTTGCGGGCGAACTGCGGATGGAATGCAATGCCATAGACATGATCGGATGCCGGGTGCAGCGCCTTGATGTCGATGGCCACTTCCGCCTTCGTCGCGCGGGGATCGGTGGGCACGCTCCAGACTGTGCCTCCATTCTCGGCGATGAGCCACTGCGCCAAGCCCGGCACGGCCACCATGTCGGTCACATTGCTCAGCGCGATGCCGGCAAATACTTGCTCGGACACAAAAGCGTGTGGCGGCTCGGGACTGCCCTGCACGCGGGAGGAGGTCCACGACGCGGCATGGGCAAGCCCGTGGAGGAGGCAGATGCCAGTGAGTAGGCGAAGGAAGTTCATAGAGTCGGGGCGATCTCGTACTTGTTTTGTGTGTGGGGAAGGGGCGATCTAGGCGATAATTTCTTTCACGACGTGGCCGGCCACATCCGTAAGACGGAAATCCCGACCGGCATAACGGTGAGTCAACTTTTCATGATTGAGGCCCAGCAGGTGCAGGATCGTGGCGTGCAGGTCGTGGATATGTATTTTATCCTCCTGCGCGAAGTAGCCGTACTCGTCGGTCGCGCCGTAGGCGAAACCTTTCTTCACGCCGCCACCGGCCATCCACATGGTAAAACCATGCGGATTGTGATCGCGTCCATCATCGCCTTGTGCGGTCGGCGTTCGGCCAAATTCGCCGCCCCAGAGCACCAGCGTATCGTCAAGCAGGCCGCGCGATTTTAGATCCTTCAAAAAGCCTGCGATGGGTTTGTCCACTTCGGCGGCATTCTTGGTGTGGCCTTTATAGAGGTTGCCATGCTGGTCCCATTGCACATCGCCATCGCTGTGCGTCACCTGCACAAAGCGCACGCCCCGTTCCAGGAAGCGTCGCGCCATGAGACACTGACGGCCAAAGTTCTCCGTGACGGGATGATCCAGGCCGTAAAGGTGCTGAGTTGCTTTCGACTCGTTGCGGAGATCCTGTGCCTCGGGCATCGTGCTCTGCATGCGGTAGGCGAGCTCGAACGAATTGATGCGTCCTTCCAGCGCGAGGTCGGAACCGGATAACGCGAGATGATCCTGGTTCAACTGGGTGAGAAAATCGAGCTGTTTTCGCTGAAGCGCGCCCGAGATCCATCCGTTGCGAATATGCCGGACCAGCGCCTGGTCCGACGGGATGGTTGCGTTGCCAATGGGGGTGCCCTGGCAGTACGCGGGAAGGAAGGCGGCGCCCCAGTTATTCACTCCACCGTGCGCGAGCGTCGGGCAAAGGGTGATAAAACCGGGAAGATTCTCGTTCTCAGTGCCCAGGCCGTACAATACCCAGGATCCCATGCTCGGCCGCACCTGAGTGTCGCTGCCGGTGTGCAGTTTGAGCAACGCCCCACCGTGTGCGGGATTCGTTCCGTGCACCGAGCGCAGGATGCACAAGTCATCCACGCACTGTGCCACATTCGGAAACAATTCACTGACGGGCAAGCCGCTCTGTCCGTATTGCTGGAAGCGCCACGGCGACTTCAAGAGCTTACCCGTCTTGGCAAACTGCACCCGCGGCTGCTCGAAAGGGTATGGCTTTCCATGGTCACGCTCAAGGAGCGGTTTCGGATCGAAGGTGTCCACATGGCTCGGTCCGCCTTTCATGAACAGGAAGACGATCCGCTTGGCTCGCGCTGGAAAATGGGAAAGCTTCGAGGCCAGAGGATTCTCCACTGCCGCTTCGGCCCGCTCCCGCCCGAGTATGGCCTGCAACGCGAGATAGCCAAATCCACCGGCACTGCGTTGTAACATGGACCGACGAGTGATCGGTTGGAAGGGTCGGGTGGCTTTCATGTTGCCTATCTCAGGTAGATGAATTCGTTGGCCGCGAAGAGCGTCATGCATAGTAGCGCCCACGCCCGATCCGACGTCTCCGTAACTTGAAAGTCGTGAAGCAGCGCGAGCGCATCGGACGTCTCGCGGTCCGTCGGCAGGCGCCCATAGAGCAGTGCGTAGGCCTGCTGCACGCGCTGCGCGTCGCCCGGTAATGATGCGAGGCGGGCTGCGAGACGCATACCGCTTTCCATCACAATCGGCGCGTTCATCATGATGAGTGCTTGGGGAGCGATAACCGTGCTACTACGGCTGCCGGTCGGCATCGTGGGATCCGGGTAGTCAAACTGCTCCAGCATGTCGTAGAGATGATTGCGAATGATCGGGAGATAGAGCGCACGGCGAGGACTCTCATACGTGGTCGCGTCTTTGCTCGTATGATCAAAAACATACTGGCGGTTGCGCAGCGGGACGGTCTTGCCACCCCTCTCCAAGTTGAGCCAACCGCCGGAGATCAGCATTGCGTCACGGATTTCTTCTGCTTCCAGTCGCCGGATGTTTGCCCGCCAGTAGAGGCGGTTCTCGGGATCGACGATCCGCGGATCGTGCTTGTTGGCAGCTGAATATGGGACGCTGCTTGCCTGCTGATAGGTCGCGGACTTCATGATGAGGCGGTGGAGGCGTTTGATGGACCAACCGCTCTCGACGAAGGTGCTCGCAAGCCAATCGAGCAGTTCGGGATGCGACGGCTTGCTGCCGAATGTGCCAAAGTTGTCCGGACTGCTGACGATGCCTTGACCGAAATGCCAGCGCCACACTCGGTTCACGATGACGCGCGCAGTCAGCGGGTGCTCGCGGCTGGCCATCCAGCAAGCGAATTCAAGGCGACCACTCTGTTTAGCCGGCAGAATTGGCTGGATGAAACTCGTGCGCATCACCTCGGGAAAGCCGCGTTCCACGGGCTTGCCGAGCGTGAGGTAACTGCCGCGGATATGCACCGGTAGATTCGTTACGGTATCCGCCTCTGTCACGCTCATGGCGGCGGGCATTTCCGAACGGCTGGCTTCAAAATCTGTCACGTCCTTTTTCATCGCCGCAACCTTGGCGAGCGTCGCGGCATCGAGCACATCGGCGTCCTTAGGCGGGAGTGCGAAGAGGCCCTTGGCATCGATCAGGGCTTCGTAGGCGGGTCCGGTCTTCGTCTCGAGTGCTTCCGTGAACAGTCGATCGTAGTGTTGCCGTATGCCGTCGGCATCCTTCTGTCGCGCTCGCTCACGCCACACGGCGAATACAGGATGATCGGGGTGCTTATCTAAATACTGGCGGCAGGAAAACACGTAGTTTCCGTCGAGGTGCCGCGCTTTGCCCACAGACTCTGCATCCGCCCGCTGGGCATCGACCGGCAGGAACATCGCGGCTGTCAGGTACTCCGCCGCATGTCGTTGCAATTCGGCTCTTACGTCGCTTCTCGCTTTGGCGACGAAGACGGCAATGTCGGCCTGCTTTGCTTTCAATGCCTCTTCGTATTTCTTGGCCTCGTCGAGTTGCTCCGGCGTGGCGAGCGAGTGTTCGTGCCAGAATTTGACCGCGCCCATCTTCTCCGCGGAGAGGCTGCGGGTGCTCCGGAAAATGGCCGCGAGCGCATAGTAGTCCTCCTGGGTAATCGGATCGAACTTATGATCATGGCAGCGCACGCAGCCGAGAGTCATACCCAGGAATGCCTTGCCGACGGTGTCGATCTGCTCGTCGATGATGTCCATATCGAGCTTTTGCAGATCGGGCTCCGCGAGCACGCGCGCTCCCAGCGAGAGGAAGCCCGTGGCGGTGATCGCGTCCTCGCGATTCGGCAGCAAATCACCCGCGATTTGCTCGATCAAGAATTGATCGAATGGCTTGTCGTCGTTGAACGCGCGCACCACGTAGTCTCGGTAGCGCCAGGCGTGCCCATACGCGACGTTTTCATCCATGCCGTTGGAGTCTGCATACCGCGCGACATCGAGCCAATGTCGCCCCCAGCGTTCGCCATAGTGCGTCGAGGCTAGCAACCGATCGATAACACGATCAAAGGCCTCCGGCGACGTGTCGGCGAGAAAAGCAACCACTTCCTGCGGCGTTGGTGGCAGGCCGGTCAAATCAAACGTGGCGCGACGGAGGATTGTGCGCTTGTCCGCGGGCGGGGCAGCGGCAAGATCCTTCTCCTTCAATTTCGTTTGTATGAACGCGTCGATCGGCGATACCGCGTGCGGAACAACGGGCGGCTTGACTCCGGCGAGCGGTGTGAAACTCCAAAACTTGCGACCCTCGCGGATGTCGATTACACGCGGTCCTTTCAGGACAATTTCGGGCCCCGTTCGCGGATCCGGCGCGCCCCGCTTCACCCAATCCTCCAATACCTTGACCTCAGCGCCCGAAAGTGGGTTTTTCGGCGGCATCCGCAGATCCTGGTTCTTGTACCGCGTTGCTTCGATCAGCAGGCTCTTTTCCGGGTCCCCGGCGACGAGCACCGGACCCCTATCCCCACCCTTCAACGCGCCGTCGCGCGTATCCAGTGCCAGACCTCCCTTGGTCTTGTTCTGAGTGCTATGACACTCGTAACAGCGGCTTACCAACAGCGGGCGAACCTGACGCTCAAAGAAGTCCAGATCTCCAGCCGTCGGCGGCGCGGCGACGACTGCCTGGCTACACGCGCACAGCGTCAGGAAGATCCATGATGAGGCGGAGGATCTTGAAATCATAACAGGATTGGGTTGATAACGCCGCATACTCCGGAAAAAATATTTTGTCGAATTCAGCTTTTTTCTTGGCGAAGTTGCCCCGATCAAACGTGGATGACAAGAGGTTAAGGAAGCGGAACGATCGAGCATGGAAATGATTGGAGAGCAATGAATCGGATATCGCTTTCAACCTTCAACCGACCGCATTCACTCGAAGGTCTCGCATCACACTAATGCCCGGTATCGGTACTCCCCGAATCGGTCGTGCTCCATCCTTGCGCCTCGCTCCAAAGCGATCTCGATGGCGAATGAACATTTCGTTCACAAAATCCTTCGACCCGAGAATCACCCCGTCCGTTAAATGCCTCACTCGCAGCCGCAACACCTGACCCAGCCCAAGCTCTCCTCCACGAGCCAGTTCTGCCCTAATCGCCTCGGGATCCAATACCACCTTGTCACTGCGATTCGCCGAACCCCCCGTCACAAATAACAGCATCCGGTATTCCGCGGCTCCTTTCGCCCAATTCTCTTCCACCAAAAAGCTCAGTAACCCCTGGCGCATTGCTGCCACTCCGTTCAACGCCGCTGCATAGCCACAGAATCGATACTCCTTGGGATCCTTCACCAGTCCCGCCCGCACCGGATTCAAATCAATGTACGCCGCCACCGTTCGAACGGCCCTCATCGAGTCTTCCACCAATACGCTCGTGAACCGCTCCGCCCACAACGTTCCAAATCGTCCCGTTGTCTTGTTGTACCATCGGCTAAAGCGCTGTTTGAACTCCTTCAGGAAGGCGGACACGTCCCCCATTCGACCCACCACCGATTCTCGAATATCC
>CAMDJH010000066.1 GCA_945900455.1 Akkermansia muciniphila | reverse complement strand
ATCACTGTGCGGTTTTCAAATCGGCACTTTCACACGGTTTTCAGACCGTCCTCCGCAGCGGTTTACGGCAATGGTCTTTTGATCCCGCTCATTGGCGGTTCGGGAGGCGGCGGCAGCACGGGCTTACCCGGCGGTGGGGGGGGTGGCGGCGGGGGGGCGATTCTCATCGCTTCCACGATACGCATCGACCTAACCGGCGACATCAGCGTGGAAGGAGGTGTCAATACTAGTGCTGCTTCCAACGGCGGCAGCGGTGGCAGCATTCGTTTGGTGGCACCGATCATTTCTGGCAATGGGCGTCTTTTCGCGCGAGGACAGGGCGGCGGCGGCATGGGACGCATCCGCATTGACGCCACGGATCGTTCTCAAATGAGCTTCCAATTCTTCGAAGCGGCCGCCACCTCAGTCGGTTCGCTGTTGTTGGTCTTCCCCACGCCGTTGCCTCGGCTGGATATCATTGAGGCCGCCGGCAACGCCATTGCCGAAGGTTCCGGGCCAATCACCCTGCAACTACCTTTCGGGTCGTCGCCGGAGCGCACGATCCGAGTACAGGCGCGCGACTTCAACGCACAAGTGCCCATCACGCTCGCCCTAACTCCCGATCACGGCGCCGTCACGTACTACACGAACACCATTAACAATACCCTAGGGAAAAATCCCGCCTCGGTGAATATCAACGTCACCTTGCCGGTCAACGAACAGACCACCGTCCACGTCTTTTCGAAGTGAATCGATCCGTCGGCATCACCAATCATTTTATCAATCCGCCGATCCCTTTATGAAGCTGGCGCACCGCGTCCACTTCAGCAGGGGTCAGGGCCCGGTCGAAAACCGCCAGCTCGTCATAGAGGCCGGTGTAATAGATTCCAAACATGATCAGAGTTTTTTCCAGATCCCAGGTATACGTCTGACTTTTGCCCTTTAATTCCCCGATCAATTTGCCGTCCAGGAAAAGGCGGGATACCGCGTCGGCCTTGCCCGTGTTAAGGTTCTGGAAGGTAAACGCCACGTGCGTCCATCGATCCCGCCGGAACGGGGGGTGGGTGACGGTGATCATCGGCTTCTCCGCTTCCGACATCTCCTCAAACTTTCGCCCTTGCGGGTTCCACGACTTGGTATCGGCAAACACACCGAGACGGAAATGCCTCGGCTTCTCATCTTTGCTGAAGTCCACAAAAAAGGCGGCGTCGTTCCAATCCCGTGGTGTGATCTGTAATGGATCACAATAGCCCGGTTCCAAATCTTCGTCCGGCGACAGCTTCAGCCAAAGAGACACCGTTCCGTTCCACCCGCTGGCTCGATAATCCAGATTCTTGAGGGCCTTGTAGAAAACGATCGCGGAACTCTTGCGATGAAATCGAAGTGCGTCGCCGTGGACTCCCTCGCCTTTAGCGATGGATACCGAGCCATCGGCGGGAAGTCCAGGCGTGCCGATGCGGGGTGCCTTCATATCCTTCGCTGAGTATAGGAGTGCATCCCCGCGGGCGAAACCGGCGTTCACTCCTCCGTCAAACCCGGCGAAAAAAGTCAGTGCTTTACGCAACTCAGCATCCGAAGCCGCCTGAGCCACGCTTGGCAAAAACCCGGAACCTAGGAATAGGGCGACCACAGGGGCACCGCATCCCAATTTCAAATTACTCCACATGGAAGCTGTCGTAGTCGTTTTCATTGAATATTGTGTTGAACCCGAAGATGCCTCCGATGGCAACAAACGCCAAGGTTTCAATGCAGCGTTCGAAAGGACCTTCAGTACGGCACGGTCACGACTTCATGAATGTCCTCGATCCGCAGTTGAAGTTTATGACCAGAGCGGCGCAGCTCCGTCGACGGGTTGAAGGCCGTGGCTCGTTTGGGTCGATCGTGCAACGTCAGGGTGACACGGTAGAGCGGGGCGTCCTCAATCGGAACCGGCAGTACGTACGGTCGCTCCTTGGCCGGCGTCGTTTGAGGTGGGGCGTTGTAGCCCAAGAAGTGAACCCGCAGGGTGCGGTTCACTGGGTCGTCGGTAACGACGGTCTGCACGGTGACCGGCGCTTCGATGGTGATGCGAGGGTCGGGATGAAGCAGGCGCGCGGCACGGGCCAGGAGCTTGCGCGTCTCGGTGATGTGATGGTCGCTGGCGGTCGCCCAGTCGGGCGACACGGCGAAGGTGAGCACGGTGCCTTTGCCGAGTCGGTTGACCAGGACTGCGGGGCCGACCGGTGAGTCCGCACTCATCGGCCAGTCTTTGATATAACGGTTTTCGGCGTGCATCGAGGTGCGATGGGGCTTGAGCAGATCGCCGCCGGGCGTGGCGGTGGTGGGTTCGTAGACGACCGCCGGCCCGCGGACGAGGAAGGGCCAGTCGGTGCGTCGATCCGGGGCGAGTTGGGCGTTAAGGGGTGAGGACTGCGAGGAGGAAAAGCGGATCCAGTTGTCCGTGGAATCGAGTTCCCGGACGAGCCGTGCGCCAATCAGTTCGGTCAGTGCTGACTGTGAATTGGTTTCGCCCCGCCAGCCCCGCATCCCGCTGAGGCCGGTCACGATCAACTTACCTCCGTCTTCGACGTAACGGCGGAACATCGCGACCTCCTTCTCCGACACGATAGCCACGTTGGGCAGCATCATGACCGGGAATCTCTTTAGCGTGTCGAGCGTGGCGTTCTCGTCCAGGACTACGCCCCAAGGGACGTGTTCGTAGACCATCGCCTTGTGCGCGCCCTGGAAGGACTGGAAATATTCCGCTGGATTGATGCGCCCCTGCCAGTCACGCGTGCGACTGCTGAAATAAAGACCGACCTCGTAAATGGGTTGATGGCCGAAGTGCTGCCGTTTGGCGTGGACTTCCTTGAACGTCGCCCCGAACCGTTCGTAAGCCAGCGGATCCAGCCAGCCGTCGAAGGCGGTCTTGTCCACGATCGTTGCAAATCCGCCATGGCTGAGCAGGGTGAACAGTTCCCAGCGAAGGTCATTCAGCGGGCGGGTTGTCTGGTCGTGATACATGCGAACGCCGCGTTGCATGGCGATTTGAAACGGTATTCCGGGGGTGGTCGCGCGATAGAATTCCGCATTGAGTCCGACCGTGAGCGCGCTGAAACCCCAAACGCCGGTCTCGCCCGTGACGAAGTCTCCGTTGCGTGCATGCTGCACGGGCCGCTGGCCCAACTCCCACGAGAACGGCGGATTTCCGTGATAATTGTAGTCCACGGTCGCGCGAGGGTTGACTCGGCGGATATGGGCGGCGAGTTCCTTCTCGAAGCGCTCGCTCGCGCTGTAGCGAAATTCCATGAAGCGGTCCCAGTCTTCATCCCAGGTCACGCCCTTGGGCATCGGCTTGCCGTACTGCGCCTGGAATTCCTTCTGACACGTCGCGCACCAGCAGCCATAGGGCGGGCCGAAACCTTGGTCCACCATGTCGAGATGAAATCCGTCGATGCCGTAGGCGAGCTGCTCTTCCACCATCGCCTTCATGTAGTCGAGGTAGCCGGAGCGGTAACACGCGCGCCCGTTGATGGACTTGCCGTCTTTGTCCACGGCGCACCAATCGGGATGCTCGTGCAACGTGTAACTGGGGGATTGAACCTGGCAATAGGCGATGATGGGCAGGCCGAGCTTCCGCCCTTCTTCGACCGCTTCGCGGAGCACATCGCGTTGACCAAGGCCGGGTGGCTTGGGCTGGAGTTTCGAGTTATAGAAGACCCAATCGCCTTCCCGCGTCCAGAGGACGAGATATTCAGCGTGAGCGGCCTGGGCGGCGCGGGCGATCTCGCGACCGCTGAATTGCGAGGCAAAACGGGTGTCATTCGTCGAACCGCCGAACTGGGAGCCGGTGGGGCCCACTTCAAGGCCGACGAGGGCGTGGCGAAACCACGGTTGGTCGGCGGCCTGTGCAACGAGGGTGACGCTCAACAGAGCCGTGAGGAAGAGATTTAGGTTCATGCGCGTGGCGGATTCGAATATCGAATGAGTAACGTCTCCATGTCACGCAGGTTGCGGATCAATTTGGTGACGCGGCGAGCCATCGTCTCCCCCGTGAATGCTCCAGTGATACCATTCCTCACTCATCAATCCGGTGACGATGGTGCCGAACAGGTGGTCGCCATAGTCGGAATCCTGCATGTGGCGGATGACCCGCCGGAGCGCCGCCGCTGTTTCGGCGCGCCATTGGGCTGAGGCGAGCGATGGATAGGCCGATGCCGGACGGGGGCAATTTCGGCATGGTTACCGGCAATATTCACATGTAAACTCGGACCATCACCCGATAGGATCGGCCCATGCCTAGCGTATCTGTGTGCCGGCAGCTTACATCCGGCGGACTTGGAGTGCCCCGAAACTCCCGGCCCACGGTCAATGGACGGTAATATGGCTACTTGTCCATGGCCATTTCGCTCGCTCAACTGCAATTCAACGAGCCCTCGGCGGTCGCGCGCCAACACGTATTGCCTGGTCTGGTCCGTCGGCACCGTCACCCGTGATGAACCGGAACGGCATGAAGGGTTCGATAAGCCAGGCGCATTCCTTTATGAAACTTAAGGCTCTTTCCTGTTGCTTGACCCTGGCCTGTTCTCCCGTCGCGTTGGCGGTGGACAATGCCGCTAGACCCACCGCGGCTTCCGGCGGGGAACTGGCCATAAAAAGAATGGAAATTGCCCCGGGGTTGAAGGTATCGCTATTCGCCGACGAGACGCAGATCTCGCATCCCGTCGCCTTCTGTGCGGATGAGCAGGGGCGCTTCTATGTCTCGGAATCTTTCCGGTTTATTGACCCCAGCGGCGCCTGGACCGACATCCGGCCGCACCGGGACTGGCTCGATGAGGATTTGGCGTCCCGCAGTTTGGAGGATCGGCGAAAACTTTATGTTTCCCGGCTCGGCGCAAAACTTTCGGACTGGACGAAGTTCGGCGAGCGCATCCGCCTGATCGAAGATCGCGACGGGGACGGCCGGGCCGATCAGAACTCGGTCTTCGCCGAGGGGTTCAACGATCTTCTGGACGGAACGGCCTCTGGCGTTTTTGCACGAAAGGGAACCGTCTGGTTCACGTGCATTCCGGATCTATGGCAATTGCGTGACCCGCGAAGAACGGGGCGGGCGACTTCCAAACAATCACTCCACCGCGGTTTCGGGGTTCACCTTGGATTTCTTGGGCATGATCTGCACGGGCTATGTCTCGGCCCAGACGGAAAACTCTATTTCAGCATGGGCGACCGCGGCACCCACATTGATGAAGGGCCCGGCCGCGTAGTTGATCTTACCGAGACGGGCGCGGTTTTTCGATGCGATCAGGACGGATCGAATCTGGAAGTGTTCGCCACCGGATTGCGCAATCCACAGGAACTGGCATTCGACAAGTTTGGCAACCTCTGGACCTGCGACAACAACGCCGACCACGGCGATGCGGCTCGGTGGGTATACTTGGTGGAAGGCGGCGACAGCGGGTGGCGGGTGGGTTTTCAACACCTCACGTATCCCGTTCCGCTGGGACCGTGGACCACCGAAAAGCTCTGGCATCCATCCTGGAAAGGACAGTCAGCAGCCATAGTGCCACCCGTGGCAAACTTCACGCAGGGACCCTCCGGGCTGGCGTATTATCCGGGCACGGGACTCGGCTCCAACTATGAGAACCATTTCCTGGTCTGCGATTTTAAGGGCGAGAACGGTGGAATTCACTCCGTGTCGATCCGGCCGAAAGGGGCTTCGTTTGAAATGGTCGATCCGGCGCATTTCGTCTGGCGAATTCCCGCGACCGACGTCGAGTTCGGTCCGGACGGTTCGGTTTACGCCTGCACGTGGAACGGAAACATCAACGCGCAAAGCAAGGCATACATTTACAAAATCACGGACCCGCGCGTGAGCGGAGATCCGGTGGTCGCAGAAACGCGGCGTGTAATCGGCGAGGGAATGACGCGGCGGAGCGAGACTCAGTTGATTCAATGGCTGGGTCATGCGGACCTGCGTGTGCGGCGCGAGGCCCAGTTCGAGCTGGCGGAACGCGGCGCTTCTTCCGTGGCGGCTTTTGAGGCGGTGCTGCAGCATGAGACCAACACCATTCCCCGCCTGCACGCGACGTGGGGCCTCGGTCAGATCGCGGCGAAGTCTCCGGAGACGCGAAGCCGGGCCTTGAAGTCTGTGGTGGCTGCGCTGAAGGATGACGATGTCGAGGTTCAGGCACAGGCCGCAAAGGTGCTGGGGGACTGCCGGCAGGCGGAGGCATTCGCGCCGCTGACTCGTCTGTTGGCAAAGTCCACTTCGGCTCGCGTCCAGTTTTTCGCGACGCAAAGCCTCGGCAAGCTCGGGCGCAAGGAGGCGGTGGAGCCGCTCGTTGCACTGATTCGCCGGAATCAGGATGAGGATGCTTTGCTGCGGCACGCTGCGGTCTATGCGTGGGCCGCCCTCGGCGATCCTGAGGGTGTGAAGCGATTCGCCCGGGACGATTCGGCATCGGTGCGAATGGGGGCACTCCTTGTCATGCGCCGTTTGAGCATGCCGGAACTGGGAGGGTTCTTGAGCGACCCCGATCCGTTGATCGTCGTTGAAGCCGCGCGCGCGATCAATGATGCACCGATGAACGACCTGATGCCCCGGCTCGCGGCTCTCGCGGGCAGGAAAGACATCGCGGTGAGTGACACCACCCGGGAGGCGCTTTGGCGGCGAATCGTTAATGCGAATCACCGACTAGGCGGTGGAGTCAACGCCGAAGCTCTCGCACATGTGGCGGCCATGGATTTGCCGGCATCCGTCCGCGAGGAGGCCTTGCTGCGCCTCGGGGAATGGACCCGTCCCTCGAACCGCGACGCACTGACCGGACTTTGGCGACCGTTGCAGGAACGGGATGCAGCGCGGGCCCGAGACTCGGCGCGGGACGCCGTCACCCGACTTTCGCGGGATGACACCCCCGGTGTTCGCGTGGCGGCCCTCCGGCTGGCTGGAATATACGAAATGCATGAGATCGCCGCGCCGCTGCGAGCTCTGGCAGCCGACATCTCGATGGATATCGTCACGCGAGTGGAAGCGTTCAAAGCGCTTGTTTTGATGAAGGATTCCTCTTTGTTGGAACTCGCGGAGCCTCTCAGCCGTGATTCCGAAGAGTCACTGCGCAAGGAGGCTGAGAAAGCCATGGCAAGATTGCGACCCACTGATGCCGTCGGGCGCTGGAACCGCGTTCTCGAGAACGGGACGATCGGTGAACGGCAGAACGCCCTGGCTGAATTGGCAAGATTGGACGGCGCCGGTGCCAGGGGAATCATCGAAGAATGGATGGAGCGGTTGCTCGCGGGAAATATGCCTCCGGAACTACAGCTCGACGTTTTGGAGGCGGCGGGTCAGCGACCGGCGTTCAAGGCTTTGGTCAGTCGCTACAATGATGGCTTGGACCGAAGAGGAGTTCTCGCGCCCTATCGGGAGACTTTGGCGGGAGGGAACGCCGCCGCCGGGCGTAAAATATTCCTGGAGCGTGCGGATGTTTCGTGCGCCCGCTGCCACAAGATCGGCAACGAAGGCGGCGACGTGGGGCCAAACCTTGCCGGCATCGGTCAGAAACAGCCCCGCGAGTATCTGCTCGAATCCCTCGTCGCACCGAATGCAACGATTGCTCCCGGCTTCGAGGGCGTCACCCTGACGATGAAGAACGGCGCGCTCCACGCGGGCTCGGTCAAACAGGAAACGACCGAGGAACTCGTGCTCAACTCACCGGAAGAAGGTTTCATCAGCCTCAAAAAAAGCGACATCATCAACCGCCAACGCGGCTTGTCCGGAATGCCCGAAGGCCTCGGCCAGGCACTGAGCCGGCGCGACCTGCGCGACCTGGTTGAGTTCCTCGCCACGCTGAAATGAAGCGGCAGGGGCTCATCCTGGACTATGAGATATTCCGAGAATCCGCTCCGGCGGATAGTCAACTGCTCTTTCAGAGCCTGACCCGAGTGTGGGGTGTGACAGGACGACATGTGGGAGCGGTGGTAACGGATCGGGGCTTCGCGAGTGCAGCCAATAGTCGGCGGTTGGAGGAATCAGTCATAAATCGGCACATCCCAGAAATGCCAACTTTTGGGACAGGCTCTGGCTTAGGAGATTTGGTTTTTCGGCAAAATGAATTACTGGGGCTCGGTCTTTTCCCTGAATTGGCTTGTCAATGTGTTTTGGGGCTGAGGCAACCCCGAGAAAGGGTTCCTGGCTATTGGCTGGTTCTCCATTGACAGAGGCGACGGCGTGCTGGGCATTGCCCTGGTCAGGATTGGAGCTGGAGCACTTTCTTCAGCGCGTTGCCAACGGCCTCCAGGTTGTCCAGCGACAGGCTGCCCAAGCGGCTGACAAAGCGTTGTTCGGACACGGAGCGAACCTGAAAGGCGTCGGCGCTGGAGGTTTTCGACAACCCGTTCTCCGGGGTCGGTTCAAACCGCACCATCCAAGGCGCCTGAGCATAGCGGTCTTTCCAGTCCGTGATGGGGACGATGACTTTGAGCGGGAGAATGCCAACCTCATCGTCATTCACGATCACAGCCGGGCGCGTCTTCTGCATCTCCGCGCCCAGAGTTGGGGAGAGATTGATGAGCCAGATTTCACCGCGCTGCATGGAAGTCCTCGCCATCCAGAGCGGTGAAGGCGGTCAGTTCAGCGTCGTTTTGGTAGTCGGATCGCAAGGCTTCGGCGGCGGCCGTCAGGCTACCGGAAGACGTGTCGGAGGCCGCCCTTGCCTGACACTGCTGGCGCAAAGAGCGGGCGAGGCACTCTAGCATCTCGAACTGCTCTTGGATGGGCAGCGCCTGGACTTCGCGGACGATGTTGGCTCGAAGCATGGAGGTAGATTCGCTCGCTCCGGGGGGAGGTCAAGCCCCGGCGGCAGCTTGCCGAAAACAGAGTGAGGAAAAAGCGACCGATTCAAATGAGTGAACTTGCTGTCATCCTCGCGGGGAGTTGTCCTCACTATGGGTCAGTATCCGCAACCGGTGCGACACCCGCCCGCGAATCCGTGCAGGCGAGACCCCTTGAACTCCGGTCCCGCTTGGACCAGTGTCCAGCGGATGAACCCCATGTTCCGTCGTTGGTTGGCCCCCGCCTGCATCGTCGCGCTGACCGGCATCGCCCTCGTCGCCGCGGATTCCGGTATCCCAACAAAGCCGGTACCCGGCGTGGGTAATCCATGGCCATCGCCCCTAGGCCGATTTTTCCTCGTTTCCGCGGAGGGACTCTATGTGATCGAGCCGGACGGCACGGCTTCCTGGTCGTACCATCCGGCCGGATCCGCCAAGCAATTCCACGGATCTGAAGACGATCTCATATACGACGGCTGGGCGTTGCCGAACCACCATTACCTCTTTTCCACCCACCGTTATGTCCGCGAGATCGATGCCGCGAAGGGGACGGTTTGGGAGTATCGGTTGGCGGCACCGGCCGAGGTGAAAAGCGGCGTGCCTCTGCCTAACGGCAACGTTGCCGCGCTCGACAGCCGCGAACAGGCCGTCCTCGAGCTTGAGGGTGGAACCGGGCGCGTGCTCTATCGGACACCGGTACCAGCCAAGGGCAACGATCACTCGCGTTACATGTTGCTTCGGCGTACGCCCGAGGGAACTTATATCGTGGCATTGCGCGAGGAGCAGAGGTTTGTCGAGGTCGATCGCGATGGCAAGTTGCTGCGGTCGTTTCCCGTCCCCCGGATGCCGGTCATGGCGCAGCGTCTCGCGGATGGCTCCACCCTAGGCACCGGCTATTTCGGTATGGTCCAACTGGACGCCCAATGGAAAGAAACCTGGACGTATCGGGCGGAGGATGCTGCCCCGGATTTCGTGCTGCAATTGCCGTGGGGCGTGACGGAGTTGCCGGGCTATCGTCTCCTGGTGGCGAACTCGGACTGGCATCTTAAGGCCAAGAACGGGAATCGCGTCCAATTTTTCGCGTTGGATGCCGCGAAGCGAGTTTCATGGACCATGCCGTCGGCCGCCTACTCGAAATGGAATGGCAACGCTGCGGAGTCGGGCGGGGGGATCGTGGAATATCACTCCGTCCTGATGCAACCCCTGCCGGCGGCCGGATTATAGGACGACTGGGAGCAATGCGCTTCTCGATCCAGACCATGCGTTTCCCGAGCGGGCTCATGACCGGTGGGAAAGTAATGGGAAGACGAAAGGCGGGTCACGTTCATTGCAAGTATTTCCCCAAGGGCGGATGCAGCAATTCCTGGATTTCCGGCTGGTCCTGGTTGGTCGCGGTCACCAGCACGACACCGGTATCGATTCGCTTTTCTACCTTCTCGCCGCGCAGATGTTTTACCAGGGTCATGACGCCGAGATAACCCATCGCCATTGGGTTTTGCACGACGAGTCCCTGGAGATCACCTTTCTTGAGGTCGAGGGCGAGTTGGGTCCCGGCGTCGAAGCCAACGAGTTTCACTTTGCCGCCGGCGCGCCCGATGTCCCGCAGCGCCTTGGTCATGGCGATGGTGATGTGTTCGCAGGGACAGAAGATGCCGTCCACTTCGCGGCCCAGGCGGTTCAACAGATTCTGCGATGCCTGGTAGGCGGTTTCGCGCGTCGCGCCGGCGTATTGGTTGGAGGAGAGAATCTTCAGCTCGGGATACGCGGCCTTGAGTCGGTCGAGGAATCCCGCTTCGCGCTCCTCCGTGGCGGCCGAGCCGACGGCGTACCGCAGCAGAATGACATTTCCTTTGTTGCCAAGGAGCTTGGCCAGATGGTCGGCGGCGATTTGGCCGCCCTTGTAATTGTCGGTCGCGACGAAGCTGATGAGGGCGTCAGATTTCAATCCAGAGTCGATGACGATGACCGGGATTTTCGCCCGGCTGGCCGCTTTGACGGGAGAGACGAGGGCATGCGAATCGAGCGGCGCGAGGACGATGCCGTTCACGCGACGGGCGACGAAATTTTCGACGACCTGAATCTGTTGCTCACGGTCGTCCTCGCGCAGGGGGCCTTTCCAAATCACATTGACCTGGGTGCCCTGTGCGGCGAGCTCGCGCTGTGCTTTCACCGTGCCCGCCTGGATGGACTTCCAATACTCGTGACTCGTCGCCTTGGGGATAACGGCGATGGTCAGCGGGGCGTTGACCGCGATGATTCTTACAGCACTGGCTGCGAGAATCCCAAGCGTGAGGAGGTATTTGAGCGTGTTCATAGATTGATTCCGTCAGGTTTCAGGGATGGGCACTTGCTTTGCGCGGGCGACGGCGCAGATTTTTTTCCACGTCGTCTCGTCGATTGCGACGCCGGCAGATGCTCGGACCGCTTGCGTGCGGGCTTCGGGTTCGCCCGGCAGCAGAATCTCTTCGAAGCCCTGGGTTGGACGGCTCGATTTGACCCATTTCGCGAGCTGACCCAATTCGGTGTCGAAAAACTCCTGACCGCAGAACGCGGCGGGGTCGAGCAAAAAGGCCATGAATCCATTGGCTACACGGTCGACCCCGGATTTGCTGCAACCCGCTCCCGTGAGGGCACCGGCCATGACCTCACAGAAGAGCGATAGCGCGAAACCCTTGTGACCGGCCATTGGCAACAATGCGCCCGGCGGTTGGGCGTAGTATTCCTCCGGGCTCGTCGAGGGTTCACCGCGTCCGTTCACGACAAGACCCGGCGGCAACGATTCGCCCTTGTTGCGGGCGACTTTGATTTTGCCCTCGGCGATCGTTGACGTGGACATGTCCATCACGAGGGCTGGACCGTCCGGCATCGGTGCGCCGCCGCCGAGCGGATTCGCGGAAAGGCGGCGCTCGCATCCGCCGTGCGGGGCGACGAGCACGCCGCTGCCATGGGTGTTCGTAAAGGAAAAGCAGACCAGTCCTGCCTCCGCCACCATCTCCATGAATTCCCCGATGCGTCCCAGATGCCCGGAGCGTTTCATTGAAAGGATGCACGCGCCCTCCTTCTTCGCTTTGGCAATGCCCAAAGTCATGGCGTCGCGTCCAATGACCTGGCCGAAACCGAAGTCGCCATCCAACACCAGAATGCAGGGCTGTTCGCGAATCACGGTCAGGCGGGCGTGCGGATTCACCCAGCCGCGCTCCACCCAGTCAACGTATTCCAGGATACGAATAACGCCGTGAGAGTCGTGGCCCTTGAGATTGGCCAGTACGAGCGAGTCGGCAACCTGCCGCGCCACGGCTGGAGGAATCGCGCTGCGCTCGAAAATCGCGGCGGCGAAGTCGGTGAGCACCTGAGCGGCAAGGGCGGGCATAGGTCAGGAATTTACAATTGCCATGGCGCGCACCGGGGAACCGTCGCATCCCTCGATATTTAACGGGGTTGCGGAGAACAAGAATTCGCGGGTCGGAATTTGGTCCAAATTAACGAGGCATTCGATGATGAGCACGTCGTTCCCCAGCAGAACAATGTGGGTGTCGTTTGGGTGAAAATCCACGGAGCCAGTTTCAACGCCGACAAGTTCGACTCCGCACTCGACGAGAAATTGCGCGGCGTCGGTGGTGATGTCAGGGAATTCAGTAAAAAAATCATGCTTCATCCAACGTGCGGCCCAACCGGTGTGCAAGATGGCTTTACGGGTGCGCCGCAGGTCTGGCCCGCACGGTACCAAGTCGGCGCGTGTGATGTGGGATCGACTGCCTTTGCCTCGCAGGTCCACGAGTGTGGCCGGCCCGTAGGTTCGTTCCAGCGGAACCTGGTCGATGGTCTTGCCCGTATCGAGGAAATGATACGGTGCATCCATGTGCGTGCCGCAATGGATGTTCATGGCGAAGCGGCTCGAGTTTACGTGGCGCTCCTCGGGTGTCGTACGACTCGCCCGGTCGAGGAACTTCGTCTCGACGGACGGCCAGCCTGGCCACGGGGGCGTCGCGGTGTTAATGGGATGTGAGAGGTCGATCATGCGATGCTTCATGGTGAGAGTTTGGTGCGACGGCCGGTTCGGTTTGACTCAATTGCGGCTTCGATAAGGCGGAGGCCAGCCCATCCATCTTCTGCCTTCACGGGGACGGTCTTACCTGCCGACAGCGCGGCGATGAACGCCGCAACATGTGCGGTGACGCTGTCATAAAAGCGATTGCCGCCCGCGAAGTAATCTGGCTGAAAGCGCTGGGCATCATCAGGCGTGGCATGCCAGAGCGTGACGGCATGCTGCACGTCGTCCACGATCACGACCCCTTGGGTGCCGGCGAGCCGCAGATGTTCCACGGTGCGGGCCTGACCGTTGCGCCAGCCGGCTGTGATGCTGCCGACGGCGCCACTGGCAAATTGAGCAATCAGCGAGACGTCGTGTGGCCGGTTGCGCGACGGGCCGTGAAAAAGCGCTTGCACGGAAATGATCTCTCCACACAGGAACCGCAACAGGTCGATGTGGTGCGAGAGGAGAGACGTCAACAACGCGTGGGGTTGGGTGGCAACTTTTGCGGGCACCCCATCACAGACATGAAACGCCACCTGACACACGCTGCCGACGCAGCCGGCGTCGAGCAGTTGCTTCGCCTTCTGGTAGCCAAACGCGAAGCGACGGTTGTAGTCCACGCCGAGTTGCACGCCGCCTGTCCGAGCTGCGCGAACAAGCCGGGCGGCTTCGGCGGCAGTGCCAGCCAATGGCTTCTCGCAGAACACGTGCAGGCCCTGGCGGATCGCGGCCAGAACGGGCTGCAAATGCAAGCGGTCGGGCGTGGCGACCGTGACGGCGTCCAGTGGTGTGTCCGCCAGCATTTTCTCGAAGCTCGAAAAAGCCTGTGCCTTTGAGCCGGCCATTCCGAGAGTCTCGGCCTTTGCGAAGTCGGTGTCGCATACCGCCAGAAGTGTGGCGAGATTCGATTGTCGAATCGCGTTCGCGTGCAGGGTTCCAATCGCGCCGCATCCAATGACGCCCATGCGAAGGGGAGTCGTCCTTTTCATGAACCGCCCCCGGCTGCCCTCTCCATGAACCGGACCGCTTCTTCTCCCTCTCCGCCACTCCGAGTGGGGGAGAGGGTGGCCGAAGGCCGGGTGAGGGGGTGCTTGGGTTCATGGTCCCAATTCATGTCCTTTTTTGGAAAACATTCCTGCCCACGAACCGACCGTTGCTCTGCCCTCTCCGCCACTCCGAGTGGGGGAGAGGGTGCCCGAAGGGCGGGTGAGGTGGTGCTTGGGTTCATGGCATCACGGCGTGCACTGTTAAGTTCAGTGGGTTCTCTCCCCCGCTCCGAGCGAGGGAGAGGGTGGCCGAAGGCCGGGTGAGGGGGTGCCCCGGTTCACGGTCACAACGCGCATCTTCCTTCGGGTGGCCTTCCCTACTCATGACGCCTCCGGTTTTGCGCGAGCGTCACTGCCAGGCGCATCGCTGCCTTCATATTTCCGGCATTCGCTATATTTTTTCCGGCGATGTCGAAGGCGGTGCCGTGGTCCACCGAAGTGCGGACGATGGGCAGGCCGAGAGACACGTTCACCGTGTTGTCGAAGTCGAGCAGCTTCATCGGGATGTGGCCCTGGTCGTGATACATCGCCAGAACGAGTTCGAATTCGCCCCGCAGTGCCTGTAGAAAAATTGTGTCCGCCGGAAACGGCCCGTGGGCATCAATACCCTCGGCACGGGCCGTGGCAACGGCGGGGGCAATGACCCGGGCATCTTCGGAGCCGAATAGCCCGTGCTCGCCCGCGTGAGGGTTCAGGCCGCAGACGGCAATGCGCTGACGGGACAGTCCGAGCTGGTGGAGTGTCTTGTGTCCGATTCGAAGCGTTTCGAGCACGCGCATCGTGCTCAAGTCACAGGCCTGTCGCAGCGAGCAGTGGGTCGTCACGTGAAGCACACGGAGCCGCTCGTTGATGAGCAGCATCCACGACTCGTTCACCCCGCAGAGTTCCGCGATGAATTCGGTGTGGCCGGTGAACGCCACGCCGGAAAGCGTGACGGCCTCTTTGTTCAACGGTGCGGTGACCATGGCATCCGCGTCGCCGCGAAGGCAAAGTTCGGCGGCGCGGCGGACATACGCGAGCGCGGCGCGCCCGCAGTCGACGTTCAATTGGCCGATCGGCGGAGCGGATGTCAGTGAGCCGGGGCTTTGCACGGTGACGTTCGTGAACTGCCCAAGTTGGCGACCCGTCTGGGCCTCGATGAGTGCCCACGCGGCGAAGTCGCCGATCACAATCCAGTGAGCCAGTGTGCGCAGGGCGTCATCGGCCAGCGCCTTGACGACCACCTCCGGGCCGATTCCGGCAGGGTCGCCAATGCTGATGGCAATTCTGAGAGAAGAATTCATGGGGTGGCCTGGCGTCTGGGAGCAGGCGGGATATCTGGGGTCTGGCTCGACAGAAACTCCACCGCGCGCACCAGTCCTTGGTCTCGGCCGAAGCCGCCGGGTTTGGTGCAAACGGTCAAGCCATCGGCCAGACCTCCGATGATTTTTCCCCAGGCAAGGCCGGGTACAATTTCACCGCAGAGTGCAATGGCCCGCGGGCGCAGGCAGCGACAGACCAACAACGCGGTGTCGCCGCCCGTCAGCAACAGACTGCCGACGAGACGCGCGTGGAACAGAGGCGCGAGCGCGTTGAGTTGACGGAGTACAACCCGGTCGGGTTGGGCGTGCACCGGGACGCGGATGATGAGGTTGAATCCGCCCGCGAGCGCCACAGCAGCGTCTCGCTTCGTGAGACGATTCAATGCCAGCGACGGGGTGGGTGTCTTGTGAATGAGTTGCTCCAACTGACGTTCGGTGACGGGATTCTTCGAGCCAGTGATTATGAGTGTGTTGCGACGGGCTTCATTCGGGGCGCCTGAGTGCGGGTAATTGCGGATTGGATTCGAGCGGGTGGACGCCTGCCGTTTCAAGGCCATCGCAAGTTCTCTGGCCATGCCCCCGGAACCCGCGAGCAGCACTCGATGCTTCAACCGCAAGACAACGCCAACCAGACAGGCCAGCTCGCGGTCACTCGTCGCATCGGAAAGGATGAAGCGATGGCGTTGATGGATGGCACGGGTGACCTTGGCCGCCGAAACAGGGGACGTAATGGAGCTGAATTCCAACAACCCTTGAGCGCGAAATTGCTCATGGAGATTCACGGTGTCACCGCCGCGCACATGCAGGACACCGCCCCGAACCATTCGGCCATGGGCTGGATTCGCCGGACAGACGAGTGCCATGGCGAATCCGCCCGCGCTGCGAGCGGCTTCCACTTCCGCCACGACGTTGCCCTGGACCGTCGAATCGATCTTCTTGTAGAGGACGGGCCATCCGCCCTTGCGCAATCGAGCGCAGGCCTGTCGGACCTTCCGTCGCGCATCCGCGGACCGGTCGTGTCGACTATGCGTGCTGAGAGCGACAACTTGCGTTTCGAGCGAGCGCAGGCTGCGAGGCTCAAGCGAGACCGCGACCGTAAATCCGCTGTTGGCGAAGGCGGCAGCAGAATCCGTTGCGCCCGTCAGGTCGTCAGCAATGATTCCGTAGCGTGCGGCATTTTGCCGTCCGGACTTCGGCTTGGAGGGGCGGCCGTGCATCGTCGAGCCTCCGTTAGCCCTGATACCGCAGATAGACCGTCTTCTTCTGGAGATAATGCTCCAGGCCGTGCCGGCCATCGTCGCCGCCTGCCCCGCTCTGTTTCCAACCGCCATGGAATGCATGAATCGATTCACCTGGCCCGCGGTTGATGTAGAGTTCGCCGAATTCCAAATCGCGAACCGCGCGCATGATGCGATGCACGTCGTTCGTGAACAAGTACGCGGCGAGGCCATAGCGACAGTCGTTTGCGAAGCTCAGTCCTTCCTCGAAGTCGGAGAATTCCATCACCGGCACGACCGGGCCGAAAATCTCCTGTTGCATTATTTCCATGTCCTGCCGGACACCCGTCAGAACCGTTGGCTCATACCAGTAGCCTTTGCTGAAGCCGCGTCCGGTCTTGCGCTGGCCACCGGTCGCGACGCGCGCACCGGCCTTCACGGCCCGTTGGACATAGCCCTCGACCTTCTCCAACTCCTGCCGGTTGACCTTCGGGCCGATTTGCGTGCCCGCTTGCAGCGGGTTGCCGATCTTGAGTTTTTGAACGGCGGCGACAAAACGCTCCAGGAATTCCTTGGCGATCCGTTTGTGGACATAGGTGCGCTCGTTACAGATGCAGGTCTGACCGCAGTTGAGGAAGCGGGAAAAAACGGCGGTCGATACGGCTTGGTCGAGATCACAGTCGTCCATCACAATGAAGGGCGCTTTGCCGCCGAGTTCCAGCGAAACCAGCGTGACGTTGTCCGCCGCGCTGCGGGCGATGGCTTTGCCTGTTTCGACACTGCCCGTGAAGGTGATGAGGCGGGGAATTGGACTGCGGACGAGCGCCGCACCGACGGTTTCGCCCGGCCCGGTGATGATGTTCACGACGCCCGGTGGCACGCCGGCTTCATTGGCCAGTTTGGCGAGTTCGAGCGCGGACAGCGGGGTGTCTTCGTGTGGCTTGAGGACGATGGTATTGCCGGCGATGAGCGCGGGCGCAATTTTGCGGACGGCGACGGCCATCGGGTAATTCCAGGGAATGATGCCTAACACGACCCCGACCGGCTGGCGGAAAATCCAGAGCTGCTCGTTCGGCTTGTCCGCTGCGAGAATCTCCCCTTCGATGCGTCGGTCGAACTCGGCATAATAACGGAACCAACTATTGCCGAAATCAATTTCACCCAGCGCTTCGCCCAGCGGTTTGCCTTCTTCCTGCGAAAGAAGTCGGGCGAGCCGCTCGCGATTCTGGTCGATCAGATCGGCCCATTTGCGGAGAACGTTGCCGCGTTCAACACCGGTGCGACGACCCCAGTCGCGCTGGGCGTTCTTCGCAGCCGCAAGCGCCGCTTGGATGCTGCGCTCGTCGGCAATCGGAACCGTTGCGATGGTTTCTTCGTTGGCGGGAGACAGAACGGGAGTGGTCTGTTTTGTGGTTGTCCACTGGCCGTTAATGAACATGCCGTAGTCGTTCATGGGAGTGTCGGGTTGAGTTACTGCGATTCGATGCTGAGGTTGGCGTGAGGGCTCGAAGGGAGCTCCCGAAATTCAGGAAAAAACGTCCTGTTTTCGCATCCATGGATGCAAAAGGCTTCCTTCAAGAGCCCGTGACCTCCACTTGGACGCCTTGGGTCGCGGATTTATCGAGGAACAGCGCTCGCTTCCCCTGAGTGCCCTGATGAATGGCCGGGGCGGTGGGCAGACCCATCGGCGGGAGCTGGGCGAAAGCCTGCTCGACGCTTTCGACCTTGAAGCAGAGGTGGTGGAGGCCGGGGCCATGCTGATCGAGCCACTTTTGCAACGGGTGATCCGCAGTCAGAGGTTGGACCAGCTGCAAGTGGGTGTTGCCGAGGTCCAGATGGGTCAGTCGGATCGTGCCTTGGTTCACGACTTCACTGTAGAGCAGTTTCAGTCCGACGAGATCCCGCCACGTTTTCAACGCCTCTTCCGTATCGGGCACGACAATCGCGAGGTGGTCGAGCGAACGGAAGACGGGGTGGGAAAGGGAAGGGGATTGATTCGAGGGGTTCATTTTTTTTGCCAATCCGTCCGGGTGGAGCGTAGGACGGCATCCAGCAGAACCAACGGCTCCGGGCCGGTCTGATGAATCGCCGCGACCACTCCGGCGGGAATGCCGAAATGATCATGAGCTGAAAGGGCGCGCTCCTCACCCGCCATCCGCACGACACCGTGACCGCGAACGACCGAGGCGGCGCAGAAACGGTCGGGCCGCAGCTCCAGTCCACGCGGCGTCACCCGCGCGACGGAAAGTTCGAGTCCACCGATGCCGTTGCGGTCGGTCGCCTCGGCCGGAATGAGAGCGTAGCGAACGCAATTGAATTTTTGCGCGGCCTTTTCAATTTCACGTTCGAGTAACACGGTGCCATTGAGCAGGTGACTCAGCACGGGCACGGTGTTCAGTTGGTCCAGCGGCTTCGGCTGTGGCTCGACATCGAGAAAGACGCCCCAGCCGCCGCAGGTGAGGGAGCCGAAGATGAACGGGACATTGTGAGTCTGGGAGCCGATATTGGTGTAGCCGTGGCGCGTGTTCGGCGGAATCGGCATGGCGTACGCTTCCGTTAGCTCCGCCTTGGCTTCGCCCAGCACAGTATAACCGTGCATGGGATTATATCCGAGATGGATCTCCACGCCTTCGTGGTGCAGGTGATAGGGAACGTCCGACCGCTCCCCATCGAGCCACGCAAGGTTCCACGAGTGATGATCCCCATAGACAAGGGGCACGATGGTGATGCCCAGACTCGGAACAACAAAGCTCCCTTGTTCCGGTGCCCCGGTGTCTTGGGTGAGGTGAATTCCGTTCTCCGACGTGATCGCCTCCATGTGGGAAACAAAGCGGTCCCGGACGCGGGTCAACTCGGACGCCGGCGCAGCGGCGCACGCTCCATCGAGGGCATCCACCGTGCGGGCGATATGGGTGCAGTAGTGATGAAACGTGGAGATCAGGGCGCGGACATCGTGACCGACGGAATCCATCGCTCGATTGGAGAGAGCCGCGAGGAGTTCGTCCGCCCGCAGGAGCTGCACTTGGGCGAGCGGGTTCGACACGGCAACATTCCTGAGTGCCGTCCGTGTGGCGTGAAAGGCGCCAATGACATGGGCGCGCAACGCATGGCTGTAGAGTCGGGCGAGGGTGATGTCACGGTCGCTGATACCCGAGAATACACGGCCCCGCTCGTGGCTGGCGCAGGTGAGATCGGCCAGCCGTTCGTAGTTCGCGTGCATCCGCAACCGACTGGTCTTACAGGCGTCATTCATGGGTCAGGAGCAGGGTTTCGGGCCTCGGCCGAGCTTTGCGAAGTTCTCACGAACGGCCCGGATCAGGAGGTTGACATCCGCTCCTAAAGCAACCATTTCGAAACCCTGATCCCGGCGTTTGATCGATTCGTCGACGCTGCGAGAGAGAATGCCAGACGCGATGCCTTTCGTTGCGGCCTTGGCTTGAATTTCCAGGATTTTCTCCGCAACGCCAGGAGATTCCCATTGTCCGAGAAAACCGCGACTCGACGACATATCAGCCGGCCCGAAAAAGATGGCCTCGATGCCGGGGACATCAAGAATTTGATCAATATTCTCGGCCGCTTCCTGGGTTTCGATCAGCGGTATGAGGAGCGTCTCCTCGTTGGCGTAATGCAGATACTCATCAAACTCGAGCCCCCATTTCACCGCTCGTTCGCCCCCGACACCCCGAACTCCGCGTGGAGGGTAGCGCCCAAAACGAAAGGCCCGCTCCACGTCCGCCCCCGTGCCGACCATTGGCAGGATGACCCCATGGGCTCCGATATCGAGAACACGCTTGATGGTTCCCTGTTGCACTTCAGGAATCCGCACAAGCGCGCTGGTTTCCGTGCCTCGCACCACGCGGATATGCTCCATGATTTCGCGAAAATCCAGGTGGCCGTGCTCCGTATCCACGACAACCCAATCAAAGCCAAGCGCCACAGCCATCTCCGTGACGTTCGGGCTCTCGAGAGTGACCCAAAGTCCGTAGGTGGTCTGTTTGTTTTGAAGTTTTCTTCGCAGCGGATTCTGGATCATGCAGGTTTCGGACTCGTCAAATTGTTTACCGCGGTCGTTGCGCCGGCGCCTCGTAATCTTTGTGCCACTGCTGGCTCCAAAGTTTCTCAAGCTTTACCGACTCGCTGTGGCCATCGTAAAAGACAATGTTCACGGCGCCCGGCAACGGATTCTTGGGATCAAACTTGTCGTTGATCGCTGGTTTGGCCGCTCCGGCCGCATGACGCGGGACAGCGAACCGAGACATACCGGTGTTGTCAAGACCCCCTAGGTAAAGGTTCTTTGGCGGCTTGTCGGTCGCCTGGGGCCACCCATCGACCCAAACGGAATCGAGATGGACCGGGGTTCGGGATGGACTGGTGATGTCACCCTCCGATCGGAACGCATTTTTTACGGGAGGATACCCTCCATCGGGCGGCGGCCAGTCACCCGAGTAAAGCCACGCGTTCAAGGCGTAACTGCCTTGAAGCTTTTCCCAATACCAGGCTTGGTCGAGTGTTCCAAGATAGACGTCCGTCCCGAGCATCTGCCCCAGGCGCTTGCCGATGGGTGGCATGGCCGACGGACAGAGTCGTACCTTCTCGACGCTCCCGTAACTTTGCATGAGCGGGCGCAGCCAGATCCCGGACTGGACGTTGTACGGTAGCGTTTTGCCGGTGTCGTTCGCATAAAAGAAGAATGCCAGGCCGAGTTGCTTGACGTTCGAAAGGCATTGAATCTCCTTCGCCTTCTGTTTGGCGCGTCCGAGTGTGGGCAGGAGCATGCCCGCGAGGATCGCGATGATGGCAATGACAACGAGCAACTCGATCAGAGTGAATCCCGGTTGCGTGGCTCGTGGGTGGAGGGGTGACTGGGCTGCTTTTGGGATTTTCATAATGCTAGGGAGAAAAGGTCACGGGGAGGAATTGCGGGTGCTGTGATCCTGGAGCCAGAAAATATCCTGGTTATTTGCCATGGAAACTCCAAAGCCCGCCGTGGTCAGCGGGACGGTGCGCGGATCTTTCCAGCGGTGAATCTCGACATGACCGTCGGCGAAGGACATTCCCGAGGCGCTGTTGTGGTAGTTGGCCGGCGGATCCACCAATTTCCATAGGCTGGGATTATCAGGGTATCCGGTCATATCAACGCCAAAAAATCCGGCGTTGATGGTCTCCGGGCGCTCTTCGATAAACACCATGCCCATACTCGGACTAAAACCATTGATCGAGCTCAATTTGCGGAACACCTGCCAGCCGCCACCGGTACCCTTCGACACATAGGGAGGGGTATCCGCCGGAAACCAGGGTTCCGTCTGGCCGGGCCCACCCATCCATCCATCGATTTCATAGCTGCGGATCCGAGGCACTCGCTTACCCTGCTTATTGATGCCGGTTGAGACGTCTGAAGGGCATCTCCAGATGGAAAGTGAGTTCCCGCAATACGGCCAAAGCGGGCTTTGTTTCGTGTATTTATCCGAGTCCCAATTGCTATCCGCCGTCGGAAACTCGAGAACCATCCAACCGCCATTCCATGCCGGACCGGTCCAATTGGGAATGTGCCGGCCCCCCAAAACCCAGTCCGCCGGACCGATCAGTTCATCGCTGTTGTCTTCCGAATACATCCGCCACGCGAGCATCAATTGGCGGTTATTGTTCATGCAACTAATGCCCCTCGCCTTGGCTTTCGCCCGCCCAAGTGTCGGTAGCAGCATTCCTGCCAGGATGGCGATGATGGCGATGACCACCAGCAGTTCAATCAGGGTAAACGCGCCCGACTGCACGCCGGGTAACACGCCGGGAGATCGAGGCCGATCTCGTTCCGGCAGATTCATCGCCTTGAATTCCATTTGCATGCACGCGCCGGCGAACCGGTCGGCTATTGCTTCGTTCGATAGAATTTTGCGATTCCCACCGCATCGATCGCGTACGGACTGATCGCATTCGTAACACTTGTCCACCCCCCCGTCACAGCCTCGGCCGATTGCAGGACGCCGGTGAAGGTAAGGGTCACTTGCCCGTTCAACCGGGCGATCCGGACCGTGGGCTGTGCTGCCGGCACCGCCTCGATATACAAGGACTTGGGACCCGCCGGGTTCCCGGTGACGTGGACAAGCGACGCGAATTCACTTTGCCAGTGGAGATCGACCCAGTTGGCAGTCGCCCACCCGTTGCCATCCCCATTGAGATGAGACTGAAAGGCTGTTTCAAAGTTGCCATCCTCGACCTGATTCGTGGATGATCCGTCGGCAATCAAGAGCACGTCATCAATATAGAAATCCGTTGCGATGGGCCTTGAATCGATGCCAAACGAGAAACGACTGGAGGTTGACGCGGGGATGATTGTGGCGGTGTATTCGTGCCACTCGGTATCGAACGCTGTGTTGGCCCCTTCACCGCCGGACGTTATGGCGGAACTTAAGTCCACCCGCTGCGAAGGATCCGCACCTGGCACGTCGGTCGAAAAAGTCACTCCGACGGGCGCGTTGGCTTCGGTTTTCACCCAATACGTCAATGTATAGGGCGTGCCCGCGGTTAAGGTCACAGGTGTGTAGTTTGCCCGGGGCGATGCCCGGTTGACTCGCAACGCCCGGCCGCCTCCATGCACCACGGCGGGGGTGCCTTCGATCGTGAGCGCCTTGGGACCGTCGGGTTGGCCAAACGTGTGAACCTGCCACGCATACTCGCTATACCAGTGCCGATCTACCCAATTCGCGGTCGCCCAGCCAATGCCGCCCCCGGCGCCATCAAAATGGGACTGATACGCCGTTTCGAATCCACCATCCTCGACCAGGTCGGTCGTCGATCCGCGGACCACGAGTACAACGTCATCAATGTAGAAGTCAGAGGCTGCCGGTCTTGAATCGATGCCGAAGGCGAAAATGTCCGAGGTCTGCAAAGGACGGAGGGTAGCAGAATATTGATGCCAATTCGTGTCCTTGGCCTTGCTCGATCCGTAACCTCCAGCCAACACGGATGATCCTAAATCTGTCAATTGCGGAGGGTAAACTCCCGGGACATCTGTGCCAAACGTCACCCCGATGGGAGCTGCCTTTTCGGTCTTCACCCAGTACGTCAGCGTGTAAGTGGTGTTCGCGTTCAGGCTGAGACCCGTATAGTTGGCTCGCGGGCTGCTCTTGTTCACGCGCAATGACGCATTGCCGCTGTGAACACCGGGAACGGGTTGTGCCCGGGCGTGGGTTGAAACCAGAGCCAGGATTAGGACGGCAAATCCAGTAGGGAAGCGAACTGCGGGCGGTATGCCGTTCATAGGGTGCCGGGTTGGATCTGTGTCTTCTCAACCGACGTTCACGGCGCACATCAACAGCGTATCCAGTCGTGGGGCGGTGAAGGAGACCGTGCCGCGGTGTTCGCGGGTCTTCAATGCCTTGCCGTCAGGCAGAAGCTTCACCGACTTCACCCGGCTGGGCAGGCGCAGGGTAACGGCGATGCCGTCGACGGGTAGGTTGGGCATGTCTTTCTGGAAGTTCACCAAACTCAGTACGTAGCGGCTACGGTCGGGCTGATGAAAGAGGGTGGCTTCGACGGCCGAATGCGTGGTGACTTCAAACGAATAGTCCTTGTGCAGCAGGCGGATAAGATTAATGAAAGTTGGGGCGAGCCCCTCGACCGTCTCTAGCAGACTCGCGCAGTAGATCACACGGCCCTTGCCGAATTGATTGAGGATTACTTCAGGCTGTTCCGTCGGTAGCCACGGCGGATTGCTGTGGATGCTTGAGAATTCGCGCGGGTCCGACATGGGCTTGGGCAACGTTTTAGTGGCAAGCACCGTCGCGCCGGATCGGGCGCGAACGTCCATCCCGGGGCCGCGCACATAGGCCGGATATTTCGTGTCCCAGCCGGGGAACGCGTCTCGGCCAGCGGCGGCCGGAGCAATGTAGTGCTCGTGCTCCGTCCAATCGGGTTTCCCGATGGACGCACCGAAGACGTCGCCGAGCAGGAAGTCCGCCTGTAACTGGCCGCGTTGGTTTACGAGGGACGTGCCGCCGCTGGCGTAGAGCGCGCCGCCGGCCCGCACCCAGTCGCGGATGGTGGCGGCTTCGTCCGGGTCCATGAAATGCACGTTGGACAGGACCAACACGCGCGTGCGGGCCAATTTTGCAGCGAGGGATTTCTTGGTGATGACGCCGAATGGCAGATGATCCGCCATGAGCCAACGCGCGGCCAACATGGAACTCGCGGTGTGGGTGTCCGCCGTGGTGTCGGCTTGCATTACGGGCTTGCCGTTCTGTCTCATGTCGAACTTGGAGTCGAGGCTGTAATACACCGCGACATCCGCCACGCGTTCGCCGCCGACGTGGGCATAGTACGGTTTGAGTCGGTCGAATATGCGCCCCATTCGCCCGTGGGCGTGTGGGTTCACCGTGCCGACCGGGTCAATGGCGTCAATGAAGATGAACGCCGCGGCATCGGCGATGCCGGCGCTGGCTTTAGCCTCGAGGAGCGGCTCGGATTTCTTGCCTGTGTGGTCGCGCAGTTCGACGGAAAAACTCGTCTCATAACCGAAGGGCCGGCGGACGGTGAGGTCTTCGAGCATCTTGCGAACGAAGGAACCTTGCAGCGCGTCCCCATAAAAATCGCCCTGCAGAAAATCATTTTGAGCGAGGAGCGGCCAGGAAGCACCGTGGCCCCAACTGCGCGGGTAGGTCGAGGCCTGATGTTCGACGGAGGTGTTGGGTTTCAGTTGCTTGACGGTGCGTGTGCAGATCGCCGCAAAATCACCGAGCCATTCCTCGCGTTTGCGTGCCAGCGTCACCCAGCGTTCGTCAAGCCAATTGACCGTCGTTGGCATCTCACCGCCGACTTCGTCCGCCCAGCGTTTGCGGCAATACCCGCAGTAACAGACGCCCGGCCAGAATGTCATGTCGAAGCGCAACCCCTCGAAGGCGAACCGCTCGCACATCTCGCGAACCCAGGCGCGGACGTATTCGCGGTAGGGCGAATTTGGGCAGACCAGGCCGTGCCGGCTGGTCGGGTTGATCGGTTGCCCCGTTGCGTTGGTGATGCGCCAGTCGGCATGCTGGTCCGATGCCCAACGATCGAAGATGAGGCTCACGTAGAGCACCACGGCGATATTGTGCCGGTGACAGCGCTCGATCATCTCGGCGACGATGTCGCGCCCCTTTAATCCGCGATGCTGCTGGCCGATTTTCGTGGGATAGTTGAATAGGCCGACGTGCGATTGCGCGTAGCAGACAATGGACTGCGCTCGCGACGTCACGAGCCGTTCCACGTATTCGTCGGCGTTGAACTGGGAGAGAAACTTTTCATCCCAATCCGGAATGTGCATGTCGATGACGGCACGGCGCCAGGCGTGTTCGTACCAGCGGGGATTCCCAATGCGGTTCGGTTCGCCGAGGGCAGCGGGCGCGGCAACGAGGCGGGAGGACAGCGCGGGCAACGCGGCCAGCGCCGTGACGCCAGCCGTGGTGCGGGTGAGAAAATCTCGACGGGACACGGGCGCATGGCCGTCGCGGGGACAACTTTCCTGAGGGTTCACAACGGACACTCTAGGTCGAAGTGAAAACAGCTTCTCCCGGAAATCAGGAAATCTCTTCCTGTTTTCCGAGCAATGCCTTGGGCGACATGCCCAGCAACGAGCGGAACGTGGAGTTGAAATGGCTGAGACTCTCGAAGCCGGCCGAGAAGGCAACCGAAGCAATGGACTGCCCGGGTTGCGCCAGCAACGCCAGCGCGCTCTGGATGCGTAGTCCTTGCAGATACTTCACCCAGGACAGCCCGAGCGCGTCGCGAAACATGGTGTTGAAGCTGGACTCGCTCATTCCGGCCAACCGCGCCAAGGCCTCTCCGTAAACGGGCTCGGCGTGATGCTGCCGCAAGTGTTGCAGCACTCGGTCGAGGCGTTCCCAATCCATTGGGCGTGACGTGGACTTCGGGATGCGTCCCAAACCCCGTTCCCAGCGCGCAAGCGTCACCAGGACTTGTACCAAAGAGGCCTGCAAGCGCAGTTCCCAGCCGAATCGCTGCGCCTCGAACTCGGTCGCCCCCAAACGAAACGCCTCCGTGAATTCCTTCAGCAATGGGCCGCTCAGTCGGACATTGCGTTGTTTCAATGGTTGGGTGGCTGTAAAACGCTGCAACAAGAGCGTGCTCACCCCGGGCGCAATCCAACTCACCAGGGCTGTCGGAAAAAAGTAGAGGGTCACATACTCGACCGGGTGCGATTTGATCTCATACCAATGCGGCACTTGCGCGCCCATAAGCAACAAATCGCCCGCCCTCCGTTCCACCGATTCTCGGCCCGCGTAGAGAATGCCCGAGCCGTGAAGTTGCAGTGAAATTTCGCAAAACGAATGCCGGTGCGGATTCGGAATGGTCGAACGTCCCGCCCGCACACACCCGCTCTTCACCCAGATGCGGCTATAAGGACGTTCCGGTGGCCCAGCTTCCTCGACCTCCGAGAGCCAAGCGAGATCCGGCGCTTTCTTGAGTTTCCTCAAATCACGCGGCTCAAAACTAGTTTTCTGATTGTTCAACACGGTCTTCCCAGCCCGAACTCAAGAAACAGAGTCGCCGGCGCGCCCATTCTATCCACGCGCCCGACAATTGTCACGGATCCGTGCATCCCGAAGTTGTTGGTAGAGGTTGTCGCGCTGCGACAACCCCGCCCGCGTCCAACGGGCGGACAGGGCCGCTGTGCGGTTCGTGCCGCGGCTGAAAACGGCGCGGGGACGCCGCTGCGCGGCGTCCGCTACCTTCTCCGACAACTTCGAGGTGAACCGGTCACGGATGGGCTCCGGCAATTCCGCTTGTCATTCCCGCCAGCGAGTGGCACAAAGCCTGCTCGCAAATGCCCTCGACCGAGTCTTGGGCTATTGAGCAAATAACACGTACAAGTCCAAAGAAATCTCATGAATAACACTCTGCGCTCTTCACTGGCGATGGCATCCCTTGCTGTCGCAACATTCGCCTCCAACTCGACGCTGGCGGCTGAACCGAAGTTCGATTGTAAAGGCCTTCCCTCCCATGCGGCACTGTCCGCAGGACGCGCCTTTCGAGTTTCATAGATCCAAGAGCTGAGGGTGTTTGGCAAAGATCATCGCCTGGAGGCGTTCTCGACCGCCCCGGGCCGAGAGTAAGCGCTTACGGAAACTCTTCGTATTATGTTTGGTCTTCGGGTTGGTC
>CAMDJH010000065.1 GCA_945900455.1 Akkermansia muciniphila | reverse complement strand
CTCATCGATCGGGGAACGTGCCTGTTCGTTGAAAAGTTTCGCCGCGCTCAAGCCGCGGGTGCCATTGGTGTCATCATGGTCAACAATCAGGCCGACGGTCTGATAACGATGTCGGGTGACGATGCCGACGATATCACGATTCCGGGCGTCCTGATTTCCAAAGCCGACGGAGCCATCCTCCGAGCTCAGCTGAAAAGCGGCGTCCGGGTCACGCTCGGCAGTAATATTCACAACGCCCAGGACACGCATGAGGATGGACTGCAAGACAGCAGCTCACGCGGGCCCGTTTTCCCAAGCAACCGGCTCAAGCCCGACCTCACTGCACCTGGAACGAGTATCCAATCGGCCGCGGCTGGCGGTGGTTCTGCGGGTGTGATCAACAGCGGAACTTCCATGTCAGCGCCGCACGTCGCTGGCGCGGCGGCGCTATTGAAGCAAGCTCATCCGGATTGGCCCGCGGACGACATCAAGGCGGCGTTGATGAACTCGGCCATCGCCACGCATGACGCGAAAGGGAATCCCTATCCGGAGTCGCGGATTGGAGCCGGACGACTCCGCGTCGACACGGCAGCTGGGGCGCAGGTGATCGCGAAAGCGGGCGCTGCGGGAGAAGTGTCTTTTTCCTTCGGCGCGCACGAATTGACCGACCGGCTGACCCTGACCTCATCTCTGCGGATTGTGAATCATGCTGAGACCCCTGTGACGCTGGATTTGAGCGTCCGAAATACGGTGGCTGAACCCGGCGTGGTAGTCAGCCCTTCCCGGACGAACGTAACGGTGGCCGCCGGAGGGACGCTGGACGTTGGTATCCGTCTCGAAGTGGATCCGTATCGGTTTCAGCGGACCCAGGACGAGTCCTCTCCGGCGACGATTGACGGGGTTCCCCGCCGACAGCTTCCGGAGTCGAGTGGTCAAATATGGCTCCGAAATTCGACCACGGCCGTGCACGTGCCGTGGTATTTGATCGCGCGAGCGGCCGCTCAGTGCAGCGTTGGGATTTCGTTGACGGGTCTGCCAGCGGGGGACGCGGGGACGATCCGACTTCGGTCGCATGGCGCTTCCGCGCATTCGGCTCCCTTCGTTGCAGCCTTTCAGTTGGGGTTGGTCGATTCGGACCAGCGTTTCACGGATATGCGAGCTTCCACCGATGTTATCGCGGTCGGTGCCGCGTGCGACCTTGCTTCCGCGGGCTCTCTCGGAAGCGCCACGGTCTATTTTGGCATCGGTGTGGCGGGTCATTGGCTCTCTCCGACTCGCGCGCTGAACGACTACGACATTGAGATCGACCTGGATGACGATGACCAACCCGATTACATCCTAGCCAACGGAAACAGTGGAACGTTTGACGTTGGTTTCGTCGATGCGTATGGAGTGTCCAGCGATGCCCTGGAGACTCTCGTTCTTGATACCCATTTCTTTGCAAGTCTATCGCGCGGTGGACCGCTCAATGTCCTGCGGCCGGCGATGGGCGATGGTGCTGTATTCCTCAATGGAGTGCTGATCCATTCGGCGCGAGCTTCCAGTATGGGACTGACAACGGTACGATCGAGTTTTCGCTACCGCGTCGTTACGCGGGGCGAATATGACAACACGACCGAGTGGGCGACGTTTGATGCCGCGAAGCCGGTTCTGGATCCAACGCCGCAGGGGCTGCTCCACACCCCGTTGTTCCCGGAGAGAGATGGCGCAACCATAAATTTCGATCGCAAAGCGGCTGCCATCGCGGGGTATGACGATGCGAATCCACCGCAGTTGCTGCTGCTGCACCTGCAGAATGTGAGTGGCAAACATCACGAAATCGTTCGCCTCAGCCTGGCGACAAGTGACGTGGATTCCGATGGTCTCGAAGATGCTTGGGAATTGGCGCATTTCGGGGATCTTTCGCATGATGGCACCGCGGATTCCGATGGAGACGGCCAGACGGATGCTCAGGAGTTCCACGCGGGTAGCGATCCGACGGGGTCCATGGCTCCGTTCCATCTGGAGGTGCCGATCCGGGTGTCGGAGGGACCCGGGCTGATTTTGCGTTGGGCGAGCTTGCCGGGACTTAGCTATGCGGTCGAGCGGGCGGATCAACCGGATGGACCGTACGCAACCGTTCGGAATGGGATTACGGCGACGACAGTGCAGACTGAATTTGCCGATCCCGCGGCGATTGTGGAGAGACCCGTATTTTATCGCGTACGAGTCGAATAACAGCAGACTTGCTTCCGAGGTCAATGGGAACATCCATGGCTAAGATTTTATGGAAGCGGCTGAATCGATTGCGTGCCCCTTTTGCGGCCAGAGTTCGACGGTAGTCTTGGACACGAGTGTGTCGGAGCATCGGTTTACGACCGATTGCGAGGTCTGCTGCCGCCCGTTTGAGGTGGTGGCTGAATGTGAGCCGGGCGAAATCCTCCGCATTGAGGTTTGCGAGTAGCGTCATTCGTGCTGGCGAGTTCGATCTCGTGCCGGTTTTAAATGTTCACCCGGCGTGAGTTCGGGCTTACTTGTGGCATGACGTCTGCGCTTTCGATCGTTCTCTGGATTTATGCTGCGCTCTTGCTGGCCGGTGGTTTGATGGGTTTCGTGAAGGCCGGCAGCCGGGCTTCTCTCATCGCTGGAGGCGCCTTTGCCGCAATTGCTGCCTTAACGGCTTCGTCTCTGCTTCCCCCCATTTTGGCGGTCCTGTGTCCACTCGTCCTGGCCGTAATGATGGGGCGGCGATTCTTAGGGTCCAAGAAGTTCATGCCGGGGGGCCTCATCACTCTGATTTCACTGGGCGTCATGGCCTACGCCGTCATCACCCTCCGACTGTTGCATTGATCGGTGCCCGCGCGCTTCGCAGCACTGTCGTGACCCACAGGAATGCCCAACATCGACCTGCCAATCTGGCGTCTGCATGCGGAGATTATCCGGATACTGACGGAGGGAACCCGCCTTGTGGTGGTGGCGGCCACGGGGTCTGGGAAGACGACCCAAGTTCCGCAAATGCTACTGGACGCGGGACTTGCCAAGACCGGTTCCATTGTGGTGCTGCAACCGCGCCGGGTCGCCGCCCGGAGCGTTGCAGCCCGTGTTGCCTGGGAGCGAAACTGCCGGATGGGGGGTGAGGTGGGTTACCAGATCCGGTTCGAGGATCGGACGGGTGCTGGAACGAAAATCTGTTTTGTTACGGAGGGGATTCTCCTCCGATGGCTGCAGGATGATCCGAAGCTGCGGGATGTGTCGGTGCTGGTCTTCGATGAATTTCACGAACGCAATCTGCTGAGCGATGTGTCCTTGGCTCTCGCCAAACAACTCCAGCAAACTCACCGGCCTGATCTGCGGATTGTCGTGATGTCGGCAACCCTCGAGGCGGAACCGGTCGCAAAATATCTCTCCCACGACAAGGGGCCCGCTCCGGTCTTGATCTCCGAGGGGCGAACCTTTCCGGTCGAGGTCCGCTGGGCAGACTACACCGACAGTCGGCCCATGACCGAACGGGCAGCTGTGGCGGTCGAAAAGCTCATTTCAGCCGGCGAACGAGGTGACATTCTCGTCTTTATGCCGGGGATGGGTGAGATTCAATCGACCCTGAACGCGCTGCGTGCAGCCCGTATCGACGAACCCATTCTGCTCTTGCCGTTGCACGGGGACTTGCAACCGGAGGAGCAAGACCGCGCGTTTCAAGCCAGCGACCGCCGCAAGATCATTGTGGCGACGAACGTCGCGGAAACCTCCATCACCATCGACGGCGTGCGGCACGTCGTGGATTCGGGTTTAGCCCGTGTGGCGCGTTATGACGCCGAACGCGGACTCCAGTCGCTCATGATCGAGGAAATCAGCCGGGCGTCCGCGGACCAGCGGGCGGGGCGCGCCGGAAGGACCGCCCCGGGCACCTGCTGGCGGCTTTGGACGGAGAGTGGAAATCTGAATCGTCCCGCGCGTAATACGCCCGAGATTCAACGGGCGGATTTGGCGGAAGTGGTGTTGTTGTTGCACTCCCTGGGCATTCGGAAGGCGGCCGAATTCGATTGGTTGGATCGGCCGGATCCTGGCGCGGTGGAGCGTGCGGAAGGCCTTCTGCGAATACTGGGTGCGCTGGACGTCCGGGAATCCGGATCCAAGGAAGTGTCCTGGGCCGGAGATCTGACCGCGATCGGGAGGCAGATGCTTCGACTTCCGATGCATCCCCGCTACTCGCGGATGCTGGTGGAAGCGTCGCGCCGACGGTGTGTGCCGGCGGCCGCCCTTTGTGCGGCGTTAGTCAGCGGTCGCGATTTGCTGACTCGCTTGAGCCGGGACGATTCGCACGTGAAGGACGCGCGCGAACTGTTCGAGGGGAGTGAGCTCAGTGATTTCTATACACTGATTCGCGCCCACCAGTTTGCGAAACGGTGCCAGTACAGTGTGGATCAATGCCGACGGTCTGGAATTCACGCGCAAACGGCTCGTCTCGTGGAGGAGACCTATCGCCAGTTCCTGGATGTGGCTCGGCGGGAACGATTGATCGAGGGAGACGTCGGCGTGGATGCCTACGGGGAGGAGGCCGTATTGTCGGATCCCGAGACATTGCCACGATGTTTGCTGGCTGGATTCGTCGATCAACTCGCGATCCGAAAAGATACGGGAACTCTCGATTGCACCCTGACGGGAGGGCGACAGGGGACACTCCAGCGCGAAAGCGTGGTCCACGAGTCCACGCTCATGGTCGTGGCGGGTATTCGGGAGATCAGCGGCAGGGCGGGTCCGATGACGCTGCTGAGCCAGGCAACCGCCGTGCAGCCCAACTGGCTGAGGGAAATGTTTCCCCAGCACATCACCAACCGGGTCGAGCCCGTCTACGACCGCACCCACAAGCGGGTCGCTGCGGTTCGGAGGATTCGATTTCTCGATCTGGTAATCGCCCAGGAGCATCAACGCGAACTAGATCCAGCCGCCGCGGGACGCTGTCTGGCGGAAGCGTTTTCCCAGGGTTGGTTTGAACTGCCCCAATTCGGCCACGAAGCTCGACAATTTATTGCCCGGGTCAACCTCGTATCGAAACGGCTGCCGGATTTCGAAATTCCGCCCCTCGATGGTCCCGCCTTGACGCAGTGCTTGGCGCGGGCGTTCACGGGGTGCTCGCTGGTCAAGGAGGCACAAGGTGCGGATCTGCTCGGGGGCATTCGGCAACATCTTCCGGCGGACCAAGTATCGTGGATTGATGAGCTGGCACCGGTCTGGATGGCGTGGCCGGGAGAGAAGCGTCACAAGCTGATTTATCCCGAGGCCCCGGAGGCGTTGGACCCACCGGAAGGGCAGGTGAAGCTCGTGGATGCGTTACCGGCGACGATGCACCCGTTCGTATGTGACGGCAAACTGGCCGTGAAAGTTTGGCTGATGTTACCCGATGGCAAGCGCCTGGAAGCGACGACCGACTGGCCGGGTTGGCGATCTCGGCAATACCCGAAGCACCGGTCCGTTTTGCAGAAGAAGTTTCCCGGTTTGCTGTGGCCCTGAGGTTGCGGCGGCTCCAGATCGTGCCACGTTGGCACTCTGTGAAAAAAAACCTTGGCCAGGCATCATTGACCGACAAACAAAGTGAACGGGATCACCGCCAGTTACCCATTGATAAAGTTGGCGTGCGGGGGCTTCGGTTTCCGGTGCAGGTCCGCGACAAGGCGACCCGAGGTTTGCAGAATACCGTGGCCCGCATCGGCTTGTTTGTTGATTTACCCAAGGAGTTTAAGGGCACTCACATGAGTCGATTTGTCGAAGTGCTCAATCTTCACGGCAGCGTGATCCACGTGGAAAACATCCCCGACATGCTTCGGGCGATGCAGGTCCGCCTCGATGCCCGCAACGCCCATCTCGAAATGGAGTTTCCGTTTTTCCTCGTGAAACGGGCACCGTCGACCCGGAAGGAGGGAGTGATGGATTACGAGGTGCGTTTCGATGCGTCGATGATTGGAGAAAAACTCGATTTCCTGCTGACGGTAAAATGCAACGTCACGACGCTGTGCCCATGCTCCAAAGCCATCAGCAAGTACGGGGCGCACAATCAGCGCGGAGAAGTCACCGTGCAGATTCGGTCGGAAAAAGTGATCTGGATCGAAGACTTGGTGACGCTGATCGAAGCGAGCGGAAGCAGCGAGATGTATTCCCTGCTGAAGCGGGAGGATGAAAAAATTGTCACCGAACGGGCCTATGAAAACCCGGTGTTTGTGGAAGATTTGGTCCGCAATGTGGTGCTGCGATTGCGGACGAATCCAGATATCACCTGGTACAAGGTTGAGGCGGAGAATCAGGAAAGCATTCATAATCACAACGCCTACGCCTGCATCGAGAGCCACCGTGAAACGCGTGGAATCGATTGACGCCCTTTGGGTGCCCGCTAATCTCGCCCTTCTTTGTTGGCAGGGTCTCCAAGTTGAGGTGCGGCCTGCCGGCAGACTTTACACTCATTTCGCATCACGACGACGGCTCACGACAACCTACGAATTATGGCAAAAGCAGCACGATACGTTTACACCTGGGGCAACAAGAAAGCGGATGGCGATGGTTCGATGAAACCACTCCTGGGCGGCAAAGGCGCAAACCTGGCCGAAATGACCCGAATCGGTCTTCCGGTTCCTCCGGGTTTCACCATCACCACGGAAGTTTGCACGTATTTTTACGCCCATAAGCGGACGTATCCTGCCGAGCTCCAGGGCCAGATGGCCACGGGCGTCACGAACATGGAGAAAATCATGGGATGCAAGTTTGGCGATGCCAAGGGCATGCCGCTCCTCGTGGCGGTCCGGTCGGGTGCCCGCGACTCCATGCCGGGCATGATGGATACCATTCTGAATCTGGGTTTGAACGACCAGACCGTTTTGGCACTTGGCCTCGCGACCAAGAATGAACGTTTCGCGTGGGACTGCTATCGGCGCTTCATTCAGATGTATGGTGACGTCGTCCTCGGCGTCCAGAAGAGGGAAGGCGAGGATCACGATCCATTTGAGACCGTCATTCACGATTACAAGCACGACACGTATCACCGGGACGTCGTGGACAGCGATCTCACGGCGGCGGATCAGCAGGAACTCGTGAAGCGTTTCAAAGCGCTGGTGAAGACTCGCACCGGAAAGAGTTTCCCCAATGATCCCTGGGATCAGTTGCGCGGTGCTGCGGGTGCAGTGTTCGGCTCCTGGATGAATGATCGCGCAATAGTCTACCGCCGGAAATACAACATCCCGACGGAATGGGGAACCGCCGTCAATGTGCAGGCCATGGTCTATGGCAACACGGGTGAAACCTCCGGTTCGGGCGTGGCATTCACCCGCAACCCGGCAAATGGAGTCAACGAATTCTACGGCGAGTTTCTCATTAACGCCCAAGGCGAAGATGTCGTCGCCGGTGTACGTACGCCCGAACCCGTGCTCAAACTCAAAGACGCGATGCCGAAGTCGTATGCCGAACTTCTCACGGTGCGCAAAACGCTCGAGTCCCATTTCAAAGACGTCCAGGACATTGAGTTCACGATTCAGGAAGGGCGTTTGTTCATGCTCCAGACCCGCAACGGCAAACGGACCGCCATGGCTGCGCTCAAGTTCTCGATGGACATGGTGAAGGAGAAACTCATCGATTGGGAAACCGCGATTCTTCGTAATCCGGCCGACCAATTGGATCAATTGCTGGCACCCGTATTTGACCTTGCTGAAGTCAAGAAAGCCACGGCCATCGCCACGGGCCTACCCGCGGGCCCGGGGGCGGCGACCGGAAAAATCTATTTTAACGCGGATCGCTCGGTGCAAGCCGCTGAGAAGGGCGAAAAAGTGCTTCTTGTTCGCGTCGAAACGTCGCCAGAAGACCTCCGTGGCATGATTGCCGCCGAAGGAATTCTCACGGCGCGCGGTGGCGTTAGCTCGCACGCCGCGCTGGTGGCCCGTCAGATGGGCAAGGTGTGCGTCTGCGGCGCCGCCGGACTCCAGGTCAATTACGACAAGAAGTTTGTGACCATCGATGGCCAGGTCTTCCATGAAGGCGACTTCCTCTCAATTGATGGCACCTCCGGGCTCGTGTACGGTGGCCAGATCAAGACCGCCCCGTCCGAAATCATCGCAGGCCTTATCCATAACGACAAAGCCGCTCAGGCTACGGAAAAGTTCAAGAATTTTGCCCAACTGATGAAATGGTGCGCCCAGGCTACTCGACTGCAGGTGCGCACTAACGCCGATACCCCGGAACAGACCGCCAATGCCCTTGCGTTCGGCGCCACCGGCATCGGTCTCACCCGGACCGAGCACATGTTCTTCGAAGGCGATCGCATCGACGCGATGCGAGAAATGATTCTGGCCGACTCGCTGGCGGCTCGGGAAACGGCGCTGGCGAAACTCCTCCCGTATCAACGCGAGGATTTCTTCGGCATTTTCAAGGAGCTGAAGGGCTTCCCGGCCACTATTCGATTCCTCGACCCGCCGTTGCACGAGTTTCTGCCGCACGCCAAGGAGCAGCAGATGGACCTCGCCCGAAAGTTGAACATCCCCGTCGAAAGAATCATGACCCGGGTGAACGAACTCCATGAGTTTAACCCCATGCTCGGATTTCGCGGATGCCGGCTGGGGATTAAGTACCCCGAAATCACCGCGATGCAGGCGCGCGCGGTGTTTGAGGCGGCTGCGGATGCCAATAAGAAGGGGTTCAAGGCGAAACCGGAAATCATGATCCCGCTCGTCGGCTTCAAGAAGGAGCTCGATCTACAGGTTGCCGTCGTTCACGAAGTCGCCGCTGCCGTGCAGAAGGAAAAGAAGACCAAGATCGCCTACTCCGTAGGGACCATGATTGAGGTGCCTCGCGGAGCACTGACAGCGGACGAGATCGCCCAAACGGCGGAGTTCTTTAGCTTCGGTACGAATGACCTGACCCAGACCTGTCTCGGAATGTCGCGCGACGACTCCGGCAGTTTTCTTCCCGGCTACGCGGAGAGCGAAATTGTGAAGAAGAATCCGTTCGCCACCATTGACCAAACAGGTGTGGGACAGCTCATGCAAATCGCCATCGAGAAGGGGAGTAAGACCCGGCCCGGCATCAAGCTCGGCATTTGTGGGGAACATGGTGGTGAGCCCGATTCCGTGAAGTTCTGCCACCGGCTCGGGCTGACCTATGTGAGCTGCTCGCCTTTCCGGGTGCCGGTCGCCCGCCTCGCCGCTGCCCAAGCCGCGATTGAGGATAAGCGCAACGCCGTTCAGCCGAAGAAAAAGAAGAAATGATGCGGGCACTCGCGCCCCGCGGTCCGTGATGTTCGGGGGGATCCGCCTCCTGCGATTGCCGAGCCGCTCCGAAGACCCCGGAGCGGCTTTCTGATTTCGCGAAGAGAAAAATCACGGAGCACCGCGGATCTCCGTCGCCGGCATCGCTCGATTTGGCGCGAAACTTTTTCAACGGACGGGAGTTCCATACAGCAGTCTCTACGGACATGGCATTTGTCTCGCTCAAATCTTTACTCGAACAAGCCGGGGTGGCTTCCCCGTTACAGCTTGATGAATGGACTCGAGCCTGGAGGTCGGCGGTGGACAACGGTGGGGTCGAATCCCAGTTGGAGTTCATTGCTCGGGAAAAGGGCATTTCGGAGGATCAGTTGCTGCATCAGTTGTCACCGGTCCTCAACTGGTCCTGCATTGAATTGGCCCGTTTGGATGTGGAGAACGAGGTCCGGAGACGGATTTCAACGAAGGTGGCCTTTCAGCACTTTGTAATGCCGGTGTGCTTCGAAAACGACGTGCTCCAGGTGGCGACAAGCAATCCCTTTGATGCCGCCATGCAGTCGTCGGTGCGGCATGACGCCCGCTGTCCCGTGCGGTTCGTGCTTGCCCCGAAGACCGAGATTGAGAAGGCGCTCAAGAAATACTATGGCGTCGGTGCGGAAACGATGGATGAGATGCAAGAGGACGATCCGATGGATCTACTCGTCGACTCCAAGGAAATCACGGGGGATGATCAGGACGCATCGATCATCAAGTTCGTGAACCAAGTGATTTGGGAGGCGTTCAAGGATCGGGCGACCGACATCCATTTTGAACCCGCCGAAGACGAGTTGCGGATCCGGTATCGCATTGACGGCATCCTGCATCAGACGCCACTCCCCCCGCAGATTAAGCGGCATCAGGCGGCCCTCATTTCCCGCATTAAGGTCATGAGTGGGATGAATATCGCTGAGAAACGTCTTCCTCAGGACGGCCGAATCAATGTTCGGATCAAGGGCGAAGAGATCGACATCCGGGTATCCACCGTGCCCACGGTCTGGGGTGAGTCCGTTTCGCTCCGCCTCCTGACGCGGGGCAAGATATTCTTTGGCTTGGATCGACTGGGATTCGCGACGGACGAGGAAGTGGCCATTCGGGAAATCATTGTCAAACCGCACGGCATCTTCCTGGTCACGGGTCCGACCGGATCTGGGAAATCCACGTCCTTGTACGCGTTTCTTTCGACGATCAACTCCGTGACCAAACGGATCATCACCATTGAGGAACCGGTCGAGTACGAGCTGAAGGGGATTAATCAGATCCCGGTGCGAGCCGATATCGGCCTGACGTTTGCCGTCGGGTTGCGTCACATCCTGCGGCAGGATCCAAACGTGGTGATGGTGGGAGAAATTCGCGATCTCGAGACGGCGGAAATTGCGATTCGGGCATCGCTGACGGGCCATTTAGTGTTTAGCACTCTGCATACCAACGACGCGCCCAGCGCATTCACGCGGCTCATCGACATGGGCATCGAGCCGTTCCTGGTGGCGTCTTCGATTGAGGCGGTGATGGCCCAACGACTGGTTCGCATGATCTGTCCCCACTGCACGAAGCAGCATGCCGTCGACCCGAATTATTTGCGGCAGGTTGGATTTCCGGAAGCAGACATTATGTCGACGATCTTCATGAAAGGGATCGGATGTGAGGAATGCCGCCAACTGGGATACCAGGGCCGCACGGGCATTCATGAGTTGATGCTGGTAAATGAAGGGGTTCGGCCGCTGATCATGAACCGGGCTCCCGCGAGCACCATCGCCTTGAAGGCACGGGAGCAGGGGATGCGGACGTTGCGTGAGGATGGATGGCGCAAGGTAAAGCTGGGAGTGACCACTCTCGAGGAAGTCCTGCGGGTGACGCAGTCGGAGGAGCATCTACGGGGACTGTTGGGTGAGGAGAAAGGGGTAAGTAAGTGAAGGCGTCCCGATGGCACTCGTGCACCGTGCTGAGTGCGATGCCAGTCGGCCGGCAACTATGGCAATTTGGGGCGGGCCGGGACAAGGTGACGCCGGGTCCCGTCCATTCCGTTCCGGTGGGGAAGCCGTTTCCGCCGAATGTGGTTCGAAAGAATTGGCGGACATTGCTGCAACCACGGGTGAACATCGCGTGGTTGCCGGCGGCGGATGTATTTCTTCGCGTGTTGCAACTGCCGGCGGGTGACTCGGCTGAGCTGCCGGGGATGGTTGAATTTCAACTCGAAAAAATCTCACCACTGCCGCAGGCGCAGATCGTGTGGACGGTCGAGGCGATTCCCCATGCCGATGGCAAGCAGCAGACCGCGATTATCGCGCTGGTGCGGAGGACTGCCATTGAGGAATTCCTCGGTAACCTGGAGCAAGACGGTTTTATTGCGGACCAGTTGGAGATTCCGTTCCTGCGGGAACTCCGATCGTATCCGGCGGTTGCGGAGGGACTGTGGGTATTTCTGCACGCGGAGGCGGACCGGATCCATGCGTTGAGTGCTTGGTGGAGCGGCGGAGTGCTGGAGGAGTTAAATCTGTCCACGTTGCCGAGTGGGCCGGCAGGCCCGATCTTGCTCATGGAGCAATTGACGCACACGGCGTGGGCGGGCGAGATGGCCGGTTGGCTGAAGCAGATTCCGGCCGTCCGGCTCATTGCCGGGCCGGGCTTGGTGGCACCGTGCGAGGCGGCGCTTGAGGAATGGTCCGGTAGCCCCGTCAAAGTCACGGAACGTCCAGCCGACGCCCGGTTGGCGGAACTCACCGCCCAGCATGCCTTGCAGCCGGCACCGGTGAGTCTGCTGCCGGTCGATATATCCAGCCGGTACCGTCAGAAATTCGTCGAAGGTCTCTGGATCAAGGCGCTATCGACGGTGGCCTTGATGTACCTCGCCGGGGTAATTCTTTACCTGGCAATGTTGAGTTGGAAGACTCGCCAACTGGATGTCGCGCGGGCCGATGCAATCGTGCTGAGCAAGGCCTACACCAATACCATTCAACTGGGTCGGAAGGTCGACGTGCTGCAGGACCAAGTCGCCCTGAAGTTTGCGGCCCTGGACTGTTGGAAATCGGTGATCGAAGCCCTGCCGCCCCAACTTACATTGGTCAGCTTGAACCTGCAGAAAGGCCAGAAACTGACCCTGGACGGCACCGCGTCGGGCGACGCGACGGACGAGATCACGAAGTTCAATGAGAAACTCAAGGAATCGGAAGTGAACAACCAGAAGCTGTTCAGTCGAGTGCAGGCGGCGAGCATTGTCCGGCGTGGAGACACCGCCACGTGGCGTTTTGATGCCGATCTGCGGCGAGCGCAGAATCCATAATTTTTTCCCACTGGAAGCCCAATGACCGCTTGGTTCGACAAACTCAATCTCTCGCCGCAGGAACGGCGGTTGATGCTCGTGGGGTTCGTTGTTCTATTCCTGGTGCTGAACTGGGCGTTTATCTGGGGCCGATTTAGCGAATGGGGCCAGGTGAATGCTGACTTGGAAAAAATTCAGCGCGAAATTCAGAAGTATAACTCCGAGATCAGTCGGAAAAAATCTTACGAAGCACACCTCAAGGATCTCGAGGCCGCCGGGGCGGCCATCGCGGTAGAACAGGAAAATCAGGGGAACAAGCTGCAGTCCGCGATTTCGACGGCGGCCAGTTCCAGCGGTGTGTCACTCGAGGCGATCCGCGTGGTGCCGTCCCTTACCCGGGGGGGTGTCACGAATCTCTTCTTTGACGAAGTGGTGATGAATGCCGAGATCAAGGCGGGTGAGAAGGAACTGGTCGATTTTCTATACTCCCTGGGGACTACGGTTCTGATGATCCGCGTTCGCGATGTGGTGAACCTGCGGCTGGACCCGGCCAACCCGAGTCGACTGGCCGCAACGCTAAGTTTGGTTGCAAGCTTTCAGAAAAAGAGTCCGACACCGGCAGCCGCCACGGCAACGAATGCCCCGGCACGTGGAGGATCTGCGGTGCAGTCGCGCGGAGCCGCCGCCACGAACAAACCTGCCGTGAACAAGCCCGCCAAAAAATAGGTCTCCTGTGAAAATGATCCGAACGCTCCTCATGTTGACCGTGCTTCTTGCCGGCGCGCACGCTATCGGGCAGGACCCGGCGGCATCTGCCACCGCCCCGCAGATAACCCTGCCGCGGCCGCCCAACCTGTCTGCTGTCACCAATAACCTGGTCCGATCGAATCGACTCGCCGTGCCCCGCCAGTTTCCCACTCCGATTCCCCGACCTCCGACGGTCGTCAATCCCTCCGTGAATCGTGGCACCGCTGCCGCGGTAAGCCCCGTTCCGGGAATTCGCCCGCCATTCAATGGGGTGCCAGTGCCGGCGATCGGCTCGGCGGCCTCGGTGCCGGTGCCAGTGCCCGGCAGTCCGGGAACGGCCATCCCCACGGACCCTTCCCAATTGGCCCCGGGCCCGGGTGGCATCGTCCAGAGCGGGACAAATCCTCCGGTGGTGATCGGCACTCAAACCAACGCGAACGGTGAGATTTTGATCAATGCCCAGTCTTTCAATCAGATGGTTTTGGATCAATTCCTCGACATTTATCAGAAGATTTCGGGCCGGGCAGTTCTGCGCCCTTCTTCGCTGCCGGCGGTGACCATCACCTTCAAACCGCGTACGCCGTTGACCGTTCGGGAAACGTTGCAGGCCTACGATACCGTCCTGGCTCTTAACCAGATCACGATGATCCCGCAGGGTGAGAAATTTGTCGAAGCGGTTCCGCAGGCGCAGGCGTTGCAGGAAGGTGCTGCCTTCTCGAAGCTCGGCTCGACGAATCTGGCGGAGGCCAGCCAGTTCGTGACTCACATCGTTCAATTGAAAAATGCGAAACCCAGTGAACTGTCCCAGACTCTGGCGTTTTTTGCGAAGAATCCCGGGGGCATCGTTGCGGTCGATCCGGCCAGCATTATCGTGCTCCGAGATTACGCGATTAACGTGAAACGGATGCTGGAGATCATCGAGAGGATGGATGTCGTGCCGGACGACGATTACGTGTTGGAGGTAATCCCCATCAAGTACGGGCAGGTGGGTGAAATCTACCAGACGATGAGCGGTGTGCTCGGCGGCAGTGCTGCTGCGGCCGGCGCTGCGGGGGCCGGCGCTGCGGGGGCCGCCGGCCGCCAGGGAGGTGGCCGCGGAGGTGCTGGGGGTGGGTACGGATCGGGAGGCGGGTATGGCGGGAGCCGGGGAGGTGGGTATGGAGGCTCCGGCAGCGGCTACGGCGGTGGGTATGGAAGCTCGGGAGGGTACGGAGGCAGCCGGGGCGGGTATGGCAGCGGCGGCGGTTATAGTCCCTACGGAAACCCTGCGGTGCCGCAGACCGGAGAAATCCTGCCCTTCACGGATACAATTACTCCCTTTCAGGTGGCACAAGCCGCGCCCAGTTTTGCGGGTCGACTGAACGCTGCCACGCGTGCGGCGGGTGGCCAAGCCGGCCAGGTCCCCGACCATTCGCTACTCTCCGATCCCGCCACCAAGATCATCCCGGATGAACGATCCAATTCGCTCCTCGTCTACGCATCGAAGAAGGACATGGATGCCATCCGAAGAGTGGTCCAAAAGGTTGATACACTTCTGCCCCAGGTGCTCATCGAAGCGATCATTATGAGCGTGTCCACGGGGAATAACCTTAACTACGGCGTCAGTGCGGGCCAAAGGCCCAAGGCGCTCGGAGGCAATACGAATAATGTGGGAGCCGGGATCATGAATAACAGCAATGGTGGACTAGGGGTTGTGCAGCAGTTCCTCTCAGGCGCCGGTTCGCTGTCGACCAACGGTTCGACGCTATTCCCGAACGGTGGTGGCCTCGGTTACTGGGCCCGGCTGGGTCCGTCTTGGGATGTTGTCCTCACTGCCGCCGCCAGCGACAGCCGGATCAGCGTCATTCAGCGGCCTCGCATCCTGACCTCACACGCCAAGTCCGCCAGCTTCTTTGCTGGCAAGCAGATTCCTTTCAAGCAAGGCGACTATGGATATGGCGGGGGCGTCAGTTCCACCTATAGCAGCCTCCCGGTCGGCATTTCATTGGATGTCACACCGTTTATAACTCCGGATGACCTCGTGGTGATGGAAGTGGCTCAAGATATCCAGGAGCTGGACGGGGCGGTGGACACGAGCAGCGGGATCCCCCCTCAGACCACCAGCCGTCACGCGAATTCATTCGTTTCCGTCCGGAATAACGAAGCGGTCTTACTCAGCGGATACATCAATGACGTCCGATCCAAGGGTGGCTCCGGGGTTCCATTCTTAAAGGATATCCCGTTCCTGGGCGCCGCCTTCAGGAGCTCCAGTAAGACGGCCGATCGACTCGAGCTTTTCGTCATGGTGCGGCCTACGATTCTGTCCACGCCGGAAGCAGCCGCTCAACTAACTATTCATGAACGAGACATCATGCCGGGGATCAAGGCTTCCGAGCAGGAGTGGATTGAACAGGAGCGCAAGGCGAACGAAAAATCCGATAAGGCCCAGCAAAAGAAAATGAAGAAGGGCAGCAAACAGCCGTCGAAGAACCAGCCGTCGAAGAACCAGCCGCCTCCGCCTGTCCTCGAGCCGGTTCCAAGTGGGACGACGGATATCCCCTGATACGGACGGAGCCCAGGTAGCTCGTTCCTCGCAACCCTGGGTTAGCGTCCGGCGGTGCGCGAAGTCCGTCGCGCTGCTGTGAACTGCCGGACATATTTACCCAGAAGATCCGCCTCCAGGTTCACCCGGTCGCCGATCTGACGCTCCGATAGAGCGGTAACTTGAAATGTGTGCGGAATGATCCACACCCGAAATCCGGCCCGCATCACGGCCGCCACTGTTAGGCTGATGCCGTCGACCGCGATGGACCCCTTATAAAGAAGGTAATCGCGCACTGCCTTGGGTGCCGTGATTTCGAGCAGATGATCTTTACCGACCTTTTCCCAGCGTAGAATTTTACCGGTTCCATCAATGTGGCCCGTGACGAAATGGCCGCCAAGACGGCTTCCGACGGCGAGTGCCCGCTCCAGATTGACTCGCGCCCCGACGGCCGCATTAGAAAAGTTGGTTCGCCTCCAGGTTTCTTGGAGGAGATCAAATCTCAGCGTCACCCCCGTGCGTGCCTTCTTCCGGGCGACGACGGTCAGGCAACAGCCGTTGACGGAGAGACTGTCACCGATCCGAATCCCACGACTGCAGACCTTGGCGCGGATCCAGAGTTCGGTGGATTCCCGGGCCGGAACAATTTGGGTGATGACACCTGTTTCCTCGACAAGTCCAGTGAACATGGGCCGGCAGTTTCACCGAGAGATGGACGAGTGTCAGTTCAAAGATTGATTGAAGTCGGCCGTGCGGCCCGGAGAATGGAGGGCATGCTCCTTCGAACGTCATGCGTCCTGCTCGGGACGATGGGGACCCTGATGGCCGCCAGCACGGGCCGGCAAGCGATGCGCGATGAGATGATGCGCCGACCCGACGAGCCGTGGCCCCGAGGCCAGGGGCACATTTTGTTGGCAGTGCCTGGATCGGACGAGGATTCGAAGGCCTATCACGAACCGGGTGCCGGATTTAGTCCCGCGTTCGGTAGCTTTGGAGTGTCGATACAGGTGGAGGACGAAGACGGGCGGCAAATCGCCTCCGGAGACACGGTTCCGATCGGCGAGGTGCGACAACGTTTGGTGTGGAAGACACCGAAGGATGTTCCCGGGATATTCACTCGGACCAAGCAGTTTCAGGCGACCTGGAGTCGGGGGGGGAAATCGGGCTGGAATCTTGCAACGAAGGCCACCGCGGGCAATCTGGCGATTGTGATTCGGAGTCCGGGTCCCGCCGGCGGGGCGGTGACCAATCTCCATTGGAACGGAAAATCACTGGTGGTCAACGATCACTGGCGCGTGACGCCGAATCCAATGCCAAACGAGATTATCTTGGACGAAGAAGACGGTACGAATCGGGTGGTAGTACGTCGGGAGCGTGGGATCTGGAGAATCACCGAAGGGGTGGAGGGATTGGCCAGCGAAAGTTCCTGGGGAAGGGCCCGGCTTCGATTTGGCGACACTGCGAGTCTGCAAATTGAAGCGCCGCCATCGCCGGCCAGTTCGCTAAAATACCAGCGGATCAATCCGGCGCTGGACATTCAACTGCCCGAGGCGCAGTTCATGGAGTGCCTTGATGCACAAGTGGCACACCTTATGATGGGTCTGGTGCGCAACGAAACCCGCCCGGGGGATCCCAATAATTACCCCCTCAATTGGTTGCGCGACGGAGCGATGACCCTTGTCGCCTTGGCTCGCGCCGGTCAGTTGGACGTTGCGCGGCAGCTTTGCGGTCCCTTCGTACAACATGATTTCTTTGGAGGATTCGGATCGGAAGCGGATGGTCCAGGACTCGCGGCATGGGCTTTGACCGAAGTTGCTGCTCTCCTCAAGGATCCTCGATTCGACAAGCAGATCTGGACGGCGGTGGAGCGGAAAATGGCATTGATCAACGAGATGCTACACGCGACCGGACCGATCTTGAAGCCTTGGTATGGGCCGCTGGTGCCGGGGAAGGCCGAGTCGATGCGGCCCGAATTGGTGTGTGATTCTGCGGCGGAGGGATTGATTACGGGAAAGATGGATGGGCAACGCCCGATCCTTTATGTCAATGCCGTCAGCTATGCGGGGCTTCAAGGAGCGGCCGAACTGGCCCGCCGGCTTAGACAACCCGCCAAGGCAGAATTATGGGCCGCCGAGTCAAGGGCGTTGCGAACGGCCTGGAACAAGGCGCTCACTTTGGAACGTCACGGAAATAAACGGAATTTCATCTGTGGACTGCATCCGACCTGGGTTGTGAACGAACGCCGACACTATTTGGAACCGATGCTGGAACACTGGCGACTCGTGCACGATCGGAACGATCAATACAAAGAGCGACCTCAATGGACCTATTTTAACGTCGCCGAGGCGAATCAGTGGCTGGTGCTCGGCGAAACCGATCGAACTTGGAGCATCTTGCAATGGTTTTGGGCGAATCAGGCTTCCCCTGGACTGTTCACGTGGTGGGAAGGGGCCGGAGAAGAAAATAGCTTCCGTCGATGGGAGACGGTGCGTGGATGGGTCGATCCACCCCATGTGACGCCGCACTATTGGACCGCTGCTGAAATGTTGCTGTTGCAGTTGGCGATGCTGGCGTATGTCGATGAATCCGCGGAGGAACCCGTCTTGGTGGTGGGGGCCGGTGTGCGATCCGAATGGCTGGAGGGTCCTCTCAAGGCGGGTCGACTCCCGACAAAGCTGGGAGTCGTCTCGTGGGAATGGGACACAAAATCCATGCATGTGGTGATACTCGGATTCAAGGGAGTTGTCCGACTCGCCCCCCCCTTTCCCGAGGATACCAAACTGCGGATCAATTGAAGGCAAAAGTCCCGCTGGCAAATCATGAGCGAAATCAGTCAGAATCGGATCACCGGCGCGACGTCGGTTCGGACGGCGCGCATTTTATGCGTTTCACTGGGATGGGTAAACGTGTGTTAGGGCTGGAAGCTTAATGAAACGGTTTTGGATGGCTACGTGTTGGATTTTCGGTGCACTGCTCCTCGGCTGTGCGCTACTCGTTCCCGCGCACTTCTGCGCGGTGGACGCGGACGTCCTCGAACGCGTCGGGCACGGTCAGGCAGGCGCAATTGCACCCAGTATCATCGAAGACGGCCTCACGTATCTGAGCTTGGAGAAGCTCGGCCCGGCTTGGATGCTTCTCCGGGCTGCCCAGTCTCTAAGCGTATCTCGCAGTGACGAGTTGGTCGCGGCAGTCGCCAAATTTTCCCACGAAAACCCCTCATTGGTCGCCCTCGGGGGATCGACCCCCCTGCTGGATAAAGTCGATCTCGGTCTGCGTGGCGCCACCGAACCTAGCCCCATTGTCGACGTTCTCGCGCGTCGCGTCGCGCGGGAAAAGGCCCGGGAATTTCTGGAAACCAGCCGCCGCCCCGGCGTCCAGCAGATGCTCCAAAACCGCATTCTGACCAACACGGTTCATTTTCCGGCAGCGGTCAACTCCGGCGGTCAGGCGCTCGATGCGGCTATCCTCACGGCGGCGCTGCTCAATCAGGGCGATTTTCTCAGCCCCTCCTTCCGCGATGCGTTTGAGTGGCTCTCCATGCGCGCGAACAAAGGTGACAATGCCGGCTCCCTCGAATTGGTTTACCTCGACCTCCTCTCTCTGGGCCGGCGGCTCGACTGGGTTTCGCTCACCGAACTGATGAAACAGGTCGATGGGCTCGCCACCTTGCGCGACCTCGCGGAGGCCATCCGTGCCAATGAGAGCTCTCCGGCTAGCATCGTTTCTGCAGCCCTTTCACCGGGTCAAGCGGGCGGCGTGGCAAAATTCCTGGCTCGTTTCCCGGAGACAGGCTTGAACGACATCAATTTCGCCTTGCACAGTGGCCGTGGTGCAGTCGAACTGCTGGTCAAGAAGCAGCAGCAAGTTTACCACGCTGGCGTCCGCAAGCAGGTCACCGGCTATAATCCTTTCAGTGCAATCTTTTCCGGATTTTTTCCGATGGCCGTGGCTTCGCATGCCGCTGCCCTCCTATTCAAGTACGCGTTGCTTCTGCTCGCCGCGTTTTGCATCGCCCATGGCATCGGCATCATTACCGCCGCCCTCGATATACAACTGGGCGCCCGACTGGCCGCGGATGGCGTTTTCGCGTTTGTCCTCGCCTTCGTGTTGGCTGTTGCCATCGAGCCCTTTTTAGGCCTGCCCAGCCAGGCAGCGCAATTTTCCCTCCGGTTTCAGATCCCGAACTTGGCGGCTGCGGCCGGAATCAAACTCGAACCCCTCACCACATCTCAAATGAATAAACTTAGTCTTGTCTCCTTGATCGTGTTCTTCGTCGTCCAGGTGCTCATTTATCTTTGGTGCCTGACCAAGCTGTCCGAAATCCGCCGCCAACCCCTGGCCGCGCGCATGAAATTGAAACTGATCGAGAACGAAGATCTGCTTTTCGATGCCGGCCTCTATGTCGGCTTCGTCGGTTCGGTTCTCTCGCTCATCCTCATGTCCATTGGCGTAGGCAAAATTTCCATGATGGCCTACGCTTCCACCTCCTTCGGCATCATCTTCGTCTCGGTGTTGAAGATTTTTCATGTCCGACCGCTGCGCCGGCAGTTGATCATGGAAAGTGAAGTGCAACCATGAACCGCTCGATTCTCATCATCCTTTGCGACTTCCTGCTCGTCACGCTCGTGGCGTTCTCGAACTTTGACGCGGACAAGTCGGCTCAGCTTGACGCCCGTACCGCAGCCGGGATCCGGGCCGCTGGCGGCGACAAGGATGTCGTCGGTACGCTCAAGCTCGCCCTTGAGGACGAAAAGCAATCTCGGGAAAAATTGACGGCTCACTTGCAGACTTCGGAACAGGCGCTGGCTCAGCACGAACAGAAGGTGAAGCAGTTCCAAGAGAGCCTGCGCAAGACCGAGGAACTCGCCCGACAGCTCGAACAGGAGCGCGCGGCCCTCTCGGTGCAGGCTTCCCTCGCCCAGGCCCGGCTGACAGAGGTTCAGAGCAAACTGGCCGCTGCCAGCACCGAGAACCTCGTTTCCAAGGGGAAATTGGAATCCATGCAAGCCGACTTGAAACGACAGGAACGGGAGGCTGAGTCCTTGCAGCGAAAGCTGACTGCGACGGAGAAGGCCGCCGAGACAGCGCTGGCCGAGAAGCAGCAGTTGAACGCCCAACTCCAGGTTTCGGAAGTCGAAAAGCGGTTAACGCGCGAACAGGTGGCGGAGTTGCGCGGTACCGTTGCGGTGGAGCGGGAAGACAAGGCCAAGCTCCAGCAGCAGGCCACCGTGCTGGCGACCAATGTCGCCTCGCTCGCCCAAAAATCCGGCGAATTGACCCAGGAACTCCGCGAAAACCGCGCGTTGGCTCCCAACGCGATCTATAGCCAATTCCTCAGCAACCGTATTACCGCCAAATTCGACGCAGTGCGCACCGGGCACTTTGGCCGCGACGTGACCAAGGACAAGACCAGCCAGTGCATCATCTTCTCCGAAGGTTCACAAAATTACCTACTATTCCACGTCGATGAAACGCCGTTGACACTGTGGAATCCCGGGACGGATTGGAGCAAACTCGCCGTCATTCTTTCCCGTGGCAAGGTGGCCTTCTCCGGCGTCCGCCTCTCGTTCCTGGCTGAAGATCCCCGCATCGTTGTTATGCCGATCGGTTTGGCCCAGGCGAAGCAATTCAATGTGCAGATTTATCAGGCGGCGGCGGACCCGTTCAAATTCCAGGAAGCCGTCATCGTGGGGGCCGGCGAAGGCTACTACGGCGAGAGTAAATTCCAAATCGATCCGACCACGCCGCAATACGTGAAACTGGACCGTAGTTTCATCAAGGGCTTGTTCGGAAAATTTAACCCATCCCGCGGCGACCTCGTCTTGACCAAGACCGGCGAACTGCTTGGCATCATGGTGAACAGCGACTATTGCGCAGTGCTCAACCGGGTCACGGCCAGTCGCACCATTCAGCTCGGCAATGACATCTCCGGTCAGCAGACAGGTCAACTGCTCTCCCTGTTGCACGACCGTGTCTTCCAGATGCCGCTGAAACTCCAGTAGCGAACCGGAGTCAACGCGTATTTGACGCTCCTCCACAGTTGCTCGATGGAACGGTTGTCGATCCACTGCCCATCGCTTGGGAGGCCGATGGAACCGTCACTCCAGCTCGATCCAATGCAGAGCTTTACGCCATTCTTGAAGCGGAAGACATCGAGAATTCAGGGCACTTCCCAATATCCAATTTCTTGCCGAACCAGCCGGCTTGGATGCGCGACTCCAATCCTGTCCAGTGAGCGCCTTATGCTCAAAAGAGAGCGTGAGGGTTTCATAGTGCTCATCGTCGTTTGCGAATCGGAGATCACGGCACTTGCAGCACGCGGAAAAAGCGCTGCCGGTAAGTCTCGACCACCGGGCTTTCGAAGTTGAAGGCGTTCGTGTCGGGAACATTCGTCGAGACGGTCACCCAACTCGTGGGGCGCAAGTCGGTGCAGGCTTGCACGTAGTTAGTGCTGCCCGGGGTCACATTGCTGACGGTGAAAAAAAACACGCCGTTGCTGACGTATGGTTGGGACAACCGAGGTGGCGGAATCGCGTTGTAGTTCGGAGAGAAGTCCTGGATGACCACGCTCGGGAACGGATTCGCGTTCAGCGGCATGGCCGACTGCAGCTCAGTTTCCATCTCCGTTTCGAAGCTCGGGATTTCGAATTCGCCGTAGCTCATGCCGTGGCCGGCGAGCGTCAGCTGTCCAAACAACGTTCCGCGCGGCACCGTCATGTTGCCGCTGGGGGTTAGGAGGGTGAGGTCCCGGTTGAAATACACCGGCACCGCGTTCGTGTTCCCATGGATGTAAAACGCCCGGGGCGGAAAGCTGCGGATGAGCGTATTCTCAACCAGCAGCGGCTCCACATTGACCAACTGCACGGCCGGCAGCGGTCCCGCCGCCGGGATGTCCACCTCCACGTAGATATTGAAAAAACTCCGGGCAGGGAAATCGCTGTTGATGCTGTAGGCTTCAACCTCGCCCGCGCTTACCGGCCGGGTCGGAGCCTGCATGCCCGCCCTCACCGAGAATCCCAAATGGGCGGTTAGCGCGTCAGTGAGATGGAGCGACTTCATGAATGTGTGAACCTCATAGACTCCGCCCGCGGCATCCGGCCAGCCCGGCTTCACGGTCAGCTGGCTCTCGCTGACATAGGTCCGCCCCGGCGCGCTTCCCGCGATCACCCCGTTGGTGTCCAGCGCGCTCCCGGAAACAAACCCATCGCTCCGACCTACCACCGTTCCCGGGTCGAACATGACCGGGCTGGTGAACACGCCCCCGTCGTAAATCCACACGCCCGGCAGTCCTTCCGTGGTGGTGAACACACTGCCCGCCAGGACGGCGTCCAGGATGTCCACCCAGGCTTTGTCCACGATGAGCTGGAACTGCCCCAACGACGATGCTGAGTCGTCGCCGGCCGGATACGCGGCGTATCGTTGGGCATGCAGTGTGTCGGGTGAGATTGAGATAAGGGTGGCCAGAGCGAGGCCAAACACTGAGAGACGAAGCGGTTGCTTTTCCACGAGGGAAACTCTAACCCCTAAATGGATTTGAACCTCCCTTGCTTTGTCTTTCTCTCCGCCTTTCTTGTTGCCTGCACGGCCGTTCAGGCAGCCATCGGCTTTCGAAAACAGTAAGTGGACAGCGGACTGCCGGGTGCCAAATCACCGGAACGTAAACCGCAATCGTGGCGGATTCTCAGCAAAGCCAGCGTCTCGTAGTCTGCGGGACAGCCTATTCTCAATTCCGAGCTTGCGAACCATTCAACTCTGGAATTGCACAAACCACGAACTCGGCTCGTTGACATTCGCGAGCATCCTGGGCTAGAAGCCAGCCGTGTCCACCCCAACGCCAGACTGACCCGCCGATGAGTGCCCTTTCCTTCGTGCCTGATTTGACCGGCCCGGCAACCGTGCTGGATCGCGCACGAGCGAAGATCGCGTGGCGCATCCTGCCGTTTGTATTCGTGCTCTACATCATTGCCTGGCTGGACCGGGCGAACGTGTCTTTCGCCAAGACACGGATGGCTGCGAGCCTGGGCTTTTCGGAGGCCATCTTCGGCTTCGGCGCCGGAATCTTTTTCATCGGCTACTTCATTTTCGAGATTCCAGGGGCGCTCCTCGTCGAGCGTGGCAGTGCGCGACGATTCCTGTGCCGCATCATGTTGACGTGGGGGCTTTGCACCATGCTGATCGGGTTCGTGCAGACGAAGGACCAGTTCTACCTCCTGCGGTTTCTGCTCGGCGCGGCGGAGGCCGGTTTTTTTCCGGGAATGATCGTCTATCTGACGCATTGGTTTCCGGCGCAGGCCCGCGGCAGAGCGTTGTCCGGCCTAGTGATAGGCACGCCGGGCGCCCTTGCGATCAGCGCCCCGCTCTCGTCGTGGATGCTCGGTTTGAACTGGCTGGGATGGGAGGGATGGCGATGGTTGTTTGTGCTGCAGGGGGTGCCGGCGGTCGTCATGGGCGTCGTGACATGGTTCTATCTGACGGACAGGCCCGGGGATGCACACTGGCTGGCTCCTGAGGAACGCGCGGCCGTGGAGGATGAGCTCGGGCGTGAAGCCTCGGCGAAGGGTACCCGGGCCCGGTTGGGCGTCTGGGGCGCGCTGTCACAGCCGAATGTGCTGATGCTCGCCGGGTCATTGTTCGGCACGGCTGTGGCGAGCTATTCGTTCCTCTTCTGGCTCCCTTCCGTCATCCAAAGGGAATTGGGTACCACTGCGGAAAGAGCCGCACTTTGGACCTTCCTGCCGTACACAGGCGGTGTGATCGCGATTCTCGTGTCCGGCAGATCCTCGGATCGCCTTCGCGAACGACGGCTGCATGCCGGCATCCCCCTAATTCTGGCGGCAGTATTTCTTTTTCTCAGCTCGATGCCGCGCCAGCCCTTTTGGCTGCTGATGATCTGGTTGAGCCTCACCGTGATCTGCTGGTGCGCCTGGATGTCGCCGTTCTGGGTTCTCCCGACTCTGTCGCTGAGCGCCTCCGCCGCAGCCGCCTCCATCGCGCTCATTAACTCCGTGGGGAATCTCGGGGGCTTTTTTGGGCCGTCGCTCTCCGGCTATCTTAGAAAGGGCGGGTCTTCCGAAATGGCTGTTGTGGGTGCGCAAGCCTGCGCCTTTCTCATTGCAGGCGTTCTCATTCTGCTGCTGCCGATTCGCCAAGATTCTCAAGCCAAGAACCCCACACCCTCATGAAATTGTCGAACAACGCCACCCTCGTCGCACTCATCCTGCTCCTGGCGCGCATGACACTCAGCCTCAACCATGCGGAGGACGCTCCGAGGGACGTCACGCCGATCGGTGCCAAATGGTGGCCCTCCGAATGGGGACCCACGGATGAGCGTGGCGCCGCGAACCGCCTGACCGATGAAAAGGTTCTCGAGGCGACGCGCCTCATCCGGAAGGGCAAAGTCTATTCGCTCGGCCGACTTTACGAGCATGGCATGCCGCTGGCCGGGCAACGCCACTTCAGCCTGGTCATTCCCGGTTCGCCCACCGGCGTGGCGGAAGGGGAGAATGGCGTGGTCCATCACGACGAGATGTTCAGTGGCGAGATCGGCCAGATAGGAACGCAGTTCGACGGCCTCGGCCATATCGGCGTGCGTTGCGAGGACGATGACTATTTTTACAACGGGTTCCGGCTTTCGAAATTTCGCGCGCCGTACGGCCTGCTAAAGCTCGGGGTGCACAACGCCGGCCCGATCTTCACGCGTGGTGTCCTGCTCGATATCGCCCGCCTTCGCGGTGTGAACCGCATGCCGATCGGTGACGTCATCACACCCGAGGACATCCAGAGTGCGATGAGGAAGCAGAATGTGACGATCCGCCCGGGCGACGTCGTGCTCTTCCGCACCGGCCACGGCCAGCTTTGGATGAGGGACAACGATCAGTTTTCCAAGGGCGAGCCCGGCCTCGGGCTGGCCGGGGCAAAGTGGTTGATCGAGCAGAAGATCGTCATGGCCGGGGCGGATACTTGGGCCATGGAAGTCGTGCCAAGCGAAAACCCAAAACGCCCCTTTGAAGTTCATCAGTGGCTGCTCGCAAAGAACGGTATCTACATATTGGAAAACATCGATCTTGAAACGCTTGCGGCGGACCGGGTCTATGAGTTTGCCTTTATTTTCGCACCGCTGTCGCTCAAAGGAGCCTCGGGCTCACCCGGAAACCCAATCGCGGTACGATAGCCGCGATATCCACTGTCCTTCGGCATTGACTACGCCCCCCGGCATGAAGATCACGAGACTAGAAACCATTCTCACCAATGCCGGCTTGCGTAACTACCTCTTCGTCCGACTCACGGCGGACAACGGGTTGACCGGCCTCGGCGAAGCCTCCCTGGAATGGCAGGAGCGAACCGTCCAGACCTTGATTCACGAGTGGGTCGAGGATCGCGTTCTCGGCATCGATCCCGTCGATGTGGAATCCTTTGTCGACACCTTGATTCGCGACCAGTATCAGGGCGGCTCGACGGTCTTGACCGCCATCAGCAGCGTGGAGATCGCGATGTGGGACCTGCTTGGCAAAGAGGCCGGGCAGCCCGTTTACCAACTGCTCGGCGGCCGGGCTCGCGAGCGCCTGCTCGCCTACGCCAATGGATGGTATGGCGGTGCACGAACCCCCGAAGCCTATGCGGAAAATGCCCGGGAGGTGAAGGCGCGAGGCTACAAGGGACTGAAGTTTGACCCGTTCGACGCAGCCTGGAAGGATCTCTCGAGGCGGGAGATCGACGAGGCGGTGGCGCTCGTCGCCGCCGTGCGTCACGCCGCGGGCGATGACATCGACCTCCTCATCGAAGGCCACGGGCGCCTCTCGGTGGAGAGCGCCATTGAGGTGGGCCGGCGCTTCATCCCATATCGCCCCGCATTCTTCGAGGAGCCGGTCACCCCGCACAGCCTCGATCAGCTGCTGGAGGTGAAAGCAGCCCTGCCGTATCCGATCGCCGCCGGCGAACGCCTTTATATGATCGAGGAGTTCGAACGATGCACCGCGATCGGCGCCGTCGACATCCTCCAGCCGGATTTGTCGCATTGCGGCGGCTTGCACCTCGGTCGAACCATCGCGGCGCTCTGCAAGCCCCGCGGCATCCGCCTTTCCCCGCACTGCTCCGTCGGTCCCGTCGCGCTTTGCGCCGCGTTGCATTTCGGTTGGGCCACGCCGGAAGTCTGGATGCAGGAAAGTTTTGCCGGCTATGATGTTCCCTGGCGTTCCGACCTTGTGTGCGGGTGGAACTTGGAGAAAAATGGGGCCTTCCTGCTATCTGACAAGCCGGGGCTTGGCATCGAACTCGATGCCGAAGCGTGTGCCAAACATCCCTACCAAAAACACGCCTTTCCATCGCTCTGGGACCGCCGATGGCTGAAAGACTTCACCCAATCAGAATCTCGCTGACCAGGCCAAAGCCATTGGATGGTGGAGCGACTGAATTCGAACCTGCGACCTTCTCATTGCGAGCGAGAACCGGCTTCGTGCCCCCACATGGTCCCACGGGGTCCCACGTGGACTCTCCGTTGATTTCAAACGGATTGCGCCTCCTGGAAGTGGACCCACAGGGTCCCACATGGCCCCCATTTTCTTTCACCCGTTTGGATTCTGTTTGGAGGGAATTACCGATCATCGTGAAATATCGTCGGCTTTTGATCGGGTGGCTCTCCGGGATAGGCTACTTGACCACTCGGCTGCAAACGCAGAGGTTCCTGCCATGCAAACGCCGCCCATCGAACTTCCCTCAAGTGCCGTCTGGTGTGATCCGGACCGCCTCGGTGGCAAGCCCTGTTTCCGGGGCACCCGCGTTCCGGTGGA